>JANXXG010000331.1 GCA_025350745.1 Chloroflexota bacterium
GCCCGCCGGTAGATCTCCGGATGGGGCTTCTCCCACCCGGCATCGTGCGAGCTCACGATGCCGTCGATCGCGTCCGCGAGGCCGGCGCGCTCCCAATCGCGCAGGACTTCGGCGTCGCCCCGCGACAGGGTGTTCGTGACCAGCACCACGCGAAGCGCCTGGGCCTTGCACCAGCGCACCGCGTCGGTCGCCCCCGCCACGGGCGTGGAGACGCGATCGATCGGCCCGGCGAACATCGATCGCAGGCGATCGATCGCGATATCGCAGGCGATCCCCTGCCGGTCGAACCAGGTCTCGTACCAGCGGTTCGTCTCCTGGCGGTGCGCCTCGCGCTCGGCCGGCCGCAGATCCGCGGTGATGAGCGCGTCGTACCAGTCCCGCTCCCCGAACGCTTCGACCAGGTCACCCCGGATGATCGGATGAAGCTGGTGGGCGGGCAGCCAATGCTCGACGAGCGTGTCGCCTACATCAAAGAACGCCGCCCGTACACCCACACGAATATCGTATCGACGATGCTCGACTTCGATCAGCTCGCCTTCATCGAGAGGTGGCGGCAGCGCGCCTCGCGGGGAGTCGTGATCGCGCTTGACGGCACGCGAGGGGACATCGTGGTGACCATGCGGGCCGGCGAGCTCGGCGAGCGGCTGGACCTGCGGGGACGAGATGCCACCGGCGCCGTCCGGAAGGCCCGTCTCGCGATCGGTGACCGGGTCACGATGGCGATCGAGTACGCGGCCACGGATGTGACCACCGGATCCGGATCGAGCGTGGCAGGCGGGCTCGTCGCGCCGGGTGCGGTCGTGGAAGGCACGGTCAGCGCCACCGGCGACATCACGGTGGTCGATTGCGGCACGGCGCTGCTCGTCCGCGGAGAGACACTTCCGGCGGCGAAGGTCGGCGATCTCGTGCGATTCACGATCGCCGGAGAGGGCAAGGCCTACCTGATCCCGACGCGCTAGCCACGAGTTACGTGAGCTTTTGCAGCTCCTCGGCGATCTCTTCCTCGTCCGGCACCTCGCGCAACGTGTGTACGTCGACGTAGCGGACGATCCCCAGGCCGTCCACGACGATGATCGCTCGTTCGGGCCGGCCGGTCTCCTCATTGAACACGCCGTAGAGCCGCGAGACGGCGCCGTGCGGCCAGAAGTCGGAGACGAACGGGTAGCTGGTGATGCCAAGCTGTTCGGCCCAGGCCTTCAGCGAGTACACCGAGTCGCACGTCAGACCCACGACCTGGGTCGTCCCCGGCTCATACCGCTGCTGGAGCGATGCGAGCGCCGGAGCTTCTTGGTTTCAGGTGCCGCTGAACGCGAAGGCCATGAACGCGAGGACCACGCGTTGTCCTCTGAGCGCCGACAGCGTGATCGTTCGACCATCGTGGGCCCGAAGGGTGAAATCAGGAGCAGGATCACCGACCACGAGCGTCGGTGTCCTGGTCGCGAGCTTCGTGCGACCCTTCGGTGCCACGTCCCTAAGATAAGGCGATGCAGACGAAGGGCGCCGAGGGCCGACGGATCACGGCATCACGCCGTGATTTCCTCGCCTATCTCACGGTATGCCCATTCTGCGGGGAGCACGTGGGCCCGCGGTTCGTCACCCGTGAGCACGCCGATGTTCCGCCGAACCCGCCGTACGCCGCGTCGGTGAAGTGCCCGCGCTGCCGCGAGCTCTACGAGGTGCTCTTCAGCTAGCGATCAGGGTCTATCAGGGCGTGACGGTCACGATCAGGAACACGCCCTCGTCTTCCATCCACGCCGTACCGTCGATGACCGGGCGCAGGTGGATCGAGTACACCCCCGGCGTCGACGGAGCCTTCACCTGGAACGTGAACGTGGCGTTCTGTCCCGGCCCGACCGCGGCTTCACTCTGCGCCGCGACGCGATTCTGGAGCGGCCAACCCACACCGAGTGACGACCACGTGACGTCATCGAGGTTGATGCCCAACCGGACCTCGCGACCAAGGACACCCTTCACCCATGTGGCGGTACCGGTGTTGATGAACGTCACGGTGAGCGCCGCGCTCGTCTGTCCGACCCGGAGGGTCGGGTACGCGGACTGCGCGGCCCACCGGCTGTGGTACGTGCCGTCCGCCGAGACGATGACCATGAATACGCCGGAGTCTTCCATCCAGGTCAGCCCATCGATCACCGGTCGCAGGGGAAGGCGGTACGTGCCGGGCATGGCCGGCGCGCGGACGTTGAACGTGAACGTGCCGGTCTGGCCCGGCGCCACCGTTGCCTCGGAAGTCGTCGCGAGGCGGTTCGCCGACAGCCAGCCGTCGCTCATGCCGAGCGCGGCGAAGGCCAGCGTGTCGCCGTTGAGGCCGAGGTTGGCCTGCTTCCCGACGATGCCCTTCTGCCAGGTCGCGGTACCGGTGTTCAGGAACCGCACGGTGAGGGCGGTGGAGGTCCCGGGCACGAGGGTCGGCCACGCGCTCTCGCTCTGGAACGCCGCGTGAAAGCTCTGCGTCGGCGCCGGGGGCGGCACGACGGTGCCGGAGCCGCCGGCGGTGGTGAAGTCCCATTCGTTCGTGACCTGCTGGCCACTCACGGTTATGTCAAAGCGCACGTGATAGGTCGTCCCGGCCGCGAGTGGCCGCTGCGGGATGATCACCTGATAGTCGTACTCGAACTGCTGCGGTGCGTAGTAGATCGGCAGCCGGGAGCCATCCGGCGCGACGACCTCGGCCGCCCGCATGGTGACGTTCTGCCCTGCCGAGTACACGACCATGAGCGGATATCCGACCGGACCAGAGACCCCGGCGGGAAGCGGGTTCGGCGACTCCTGGCCGCTCCAGCTGGTCGGGATGCCGGTCTGGCCGGAGGCCGGCGATCGGACGACGTCGACCGGGCGCGTGCCGAAGTCATGGACGAAATCGCCGACGGTCGATCCGCGGGTGCCCAGCGTCGAGTAGCCCCAGCCGGTTGCTACTGAATTCGGATGCATCATCCCGAGCCGGTGGTAGGGCGCGTCCCAGAGCTGGTTCACACCAGCGGTCCCGCTCGAGCCGCCGGTCGCGACCTCGCTGACGAATGAGGTCGACCAGCCGGCCGCGATGAGCCGATCATGCGCGGAGTACCCGGTGTAGTACGAAAGGCCCGCGGTCTCGAAGTGACCCATGTAGCCGTTCGCCGAGCTGTAGTTGGCGTGATTCTGAGCAGCCGCGTTGACGCGGGCATCGGCCCCGATCGTCGGCGCGCCCACTGCGAAGCGGTGATCGTTCAGGGTCTGGAGCATGTCCGCCTGGACCGCGGCCTGGACCTGCTGAACATCGGCCGCCGAGAGTGCCGCGACCGAGCCGCCGTTCAAGCCCACGCTCGGCAGGGCAAGCACCACGGCGAGCGTGATCAGGGAGAAGGTCTTCTTCACCGTCACGAGGGCAAACGAGGCTTGGGTGGCTGCCGTTATCTGATCGTTAGGAAGCGGTACCTGACTGAGAGGTACCGGTACCAATGGGCCACTCAGGCCCGCCCGATCGTGACTGATGGCAAGCGCCGCCCGCCCGCGGCGCCGCCGTCACGAGGACAGAGCTACTTCTTCTTCTTCGCGGACTTCTTCGCGGTCTTCTTGGCAGCCTTCTTCTTTGCGGGCATGTTGGTCACCTCCCTTCCTCAGTTAGTGATCGGCGCGTCCAGCGCTCAGAACAGCCGTCGTTGCCGTCCGGTACTGCGACCGGCCTGACTGGAACGAGCGAGCCATTCCTCGAATTCGCGGCGCGGGATGCGCCAGATCCGACCGACCCGGACCGCTGGTATGCGCTCCGGATCCGCGTCGTCCACTGCGCCGAGGCGGCGCAAGATGGTCGTGGGGTGAACGCGCAGGCGCTTGGCGACCTCGTCGGGCGTGAAGTACTCGGCCAGCTCGGAACCGGCCTCATCTCGTGCCGACATGCGCACACTGCTCCTCCTGCGGGGACCGCTGCTATGAGCTTCACCTGCGTCAGGGCACTCTACCTGCGTCCGGTGTCCGATTGCAAGCCCCGCCAGCGCGTTCCGAGCAGCGTGAGCCCGCGGTCGAGGCGCGCGCGGTTCGCCGGATCGTTCAGCCAGCGCGACGCGCCGCTCGGATGCGGCAGCGGGATGAGGAGCGCGCCCCCCAGCGCGGCGCTGCGCTTCGACCGTCCGACGATGTCCCCGAGGCGCGCCGGACCCCAGAGTCGCTCGATCGCAAGCGTGCCGACCAGGATGATGATCTCGGGCCGCACCAGCCTGATCTCCGTCTCGAGCCACGGAGCGCAGAGCGCGACCTCCGCCGGCGAGGGTCGCCGATCACCGGACCCGGTGGCCGCCTTGCCGGGGAAGCACTTCGTGATCGACGTTCGGTACGGCAGGTCGTGCTCGCCGATGCCGGCGCGCGCGAGCCAGCGCCGCAGCTCCGCGCCGGCCCGGCCGGAGAACGGCATGCGCGTCGTGAGCTCCACGACGCCGGGCGCCTGCCCGACGATCATCACCCGATCACCGATGTCGCCGTCGAGGACGGGCACGGCCCGATCGAGGTAGCCGGCCGCGACGCATCGGGTGCACGCCCGGATCCGAGCCTGCAGGCGCGTGAGCTTCACCGCATCGACCGCTCGCCCTGCGGGAGGCGAAAGTCCCATTGTCACGACCGTACCCTTCTGCCCATCTTCGGTCTGGTGATGAGATCGCCTCGCACAGCGGCTCCCATCGAGCTCGCGTGGGCCGCGGGCTTCTTCGACGGTGAAGGGAGCACCTTCGCCCGAACTGAACGGGTGCGGCCCGGATACCGCAGGCTCGTCGTGAGCGTCCCGCAGTCTGGCACCGCTAGACCTCCGGAGGTGTTGGTGCGCTTCCAGCGCGCTGTGACCGTCGGACGGATCGGCCCGCGCGACGTTGATGGCGTGTACCGCTGGCGATCGAGCGGCTCAGCCGCGGACACGGTGCTCTCGCTGCTGTGGCCCCACCTCGGTGCAGCCAAGCGCCGGCAAGCGGCCGGTGCCCTGCGGGACATGGGTTTGGATCCCGACCCGGGACGGTTTTTGCGACGACGGCGATCGGCGATCGGGCCCGAGGAGCGCGCCTGGGCCGCAGGCTTCATCGACGCAGAAGGATGCTTCAGGCTGGTTCGAGCGTCGGCGCGCGCCGACGGCACACGCTGGTTTCGGATCCGGGCATCAGCGAGTCAGCGAGGCGAGATCGGACAGCCGCCGGACGTCTTGCTGCGACTCCGTGCCGCCGCCGGCGCCGGGCGGATCGAGGTGCACGGCGATCCCGACGACTTCAAGTGGATCGTGCAGGGCGTGGCACCGGTCCGCGAAGTGCTTGCCAGCGCCGGTCCACATCTTGGGATCGTGAAGCGCCGACAGGCTGCGCGCACGCTCGCGGGGTTCCTATCTCAACAACGGCGTCACGGGGACCAGGATCACTGCGCCCAGGGTCATGCCTACGACTACCGCACCTCGGGCAACGGCCGCTCGCGCGCGGTTTGCCTGACCTGCGCGCGAGTGCGCGATCGCGCGAAGCGAGCCGCAGCCG
>JANXXG010000334.1 GCA_025350745.1 Chloroflexota bacterium
CAGGCGGACCCGATATGCCGCGGCGCGCGAGGACGCGATCCGGGCGGCCGCGGACGCCATCAACGAAGCGTCGCATCCGATCCTCCTCGTGGGGAACGGTGTCGTGCGACGCGAGGTCGCCGGCCACGGCGCCGTGACGGCGCTGCGTGCGTTCGTGAGTCGGACGCGGATCCCCGCGACGCACACGTTCATGGCAAAAGGTTCGATCGACGACCGCGAGGCTTCGGCGCTTCCTTCCGTGGGCCTCCAGCGTCCGGGCGCGGATCTCGCAGCGCTCGCCGAGCTGGCGCAGGCCGACGTGGTCGTGTGCGTCGGCTATGACCTCGTGGAGTGGTCCCCGGAGCTCTGGAATCCGAAGGGCGAGAAGCGTGTCGTCCATATCGACAGCCGGCCGGCGGAGATCGACGCGAGCTATGTCATCGCCACAGAGGTCGTCGGCGAGATCTGCGATTCGCTCGAGGCGCTCGCTCCGCTCGTCACGCCGCGGCCGGCGGCGACCCACACGCGTGCCGACCTGCGTGTCGCGGGTGACGGTGCATTCCCGCTCTGGCCGAGGCGGGTCGTCGCGGATCTACGGGCTGCGATGGGCGACCTCGACATCGTGATCTGCGACGTCGGGGCGCACAAGGTCTGGCTCTCACGGCTGTACCCCGCGCATGCCCCGAACACGGTCATCGTCGCCAACGGGTTCGCACCGATGGGCATCGCGATCCCCGGCGCGATCGCGGCGAAGCTCGTGAAGCCTGAGCGGAAGGTCGTCGCGTTCTGTGGAGACGGCGGCTTCCTCATGAATGTGCAGGAGCTCGAGACCGCGAAGCGACTGGGCACGGAGATCGTGATGGTCGTGCTCGTCGACGGCCGTTACGGCGTGATCGAGGCGAACCAGCAGAGACGGTTCAAGCGCACCGGCGGCATCGAGTTCGGGAACCCCGACCTCGTGCAGCTCGCGCACGCCTTCGGGATCCGCGGCGAAGCGGTCGACAGCGCGGCCGGCCTGCTCCCGGCGCTACATCGTGCGCTTGACGCGCCCGGTCCCGCGCTCGTTGCGGTCCCGATCGACCCGCGCGAGAACGCGAAGCTTGGGGACGCGCTCTAGTCCCACGCCTCACGGCTGTTCGAGGAGCGCGAGGGCCTCCCCGAGAACCGTGATCGACCGATCGGTGATCGGGCTCGCCACGAGGATCGCCTCATCGGCGCCAGCCGCCGCGAGGTCGCGCAAGCCCTGCGCGATGCGCGGCGCCGGGCCTTCGAGTGGTGTGACACCCGGGGGGACCGTCCGCTCGTTCGATGCCCGGTCCAGAACGACGAGGACGCAGGCGCTGCGCGCGACATCCTCCGGACGACGTCCGGCGGCGATCGCGGCCCGATCGATCAGCGCGTTCCGCGAAGCGAAACCTTCCGGGGTGTTCCCGTACCAGTCGAACCAGGTGTTCCATATATCCGCGTGCGGCAGCCCGATGGACAACATCCGCGGTGAGGTGCTGCCGATCATGATCGGCGTTCGGTGCCGCAGCGGCGGAAGCAGCACGGCGTCCTCGACGTCGACGAACGGCCCATGCGCAGTGACGCGGTCACCCGCGAGCAGGCGGCGGATGACGTCGAACGAGGCTTCGAAGCGAGACACCCGATGATCGAACGGGACCCCGAACGAACGGAACTCGGCCTCATTCCAGCCGGCGCCGAGGCCGAGGATGAGCCGGCCGTCGCTGATCTCCTGGACCGCGGACGCTCGCTTCGCGAGGAGCGCGGGCGGCGAGAACGCAGTGCACGCGACGAGCGGGCCGAGCTTCACCCGCTCCGTCACCGCGGCGATGATTGCTGGACATTCGCGCGCATACGCATCTTCACGAAACCGCAGGAGGCTCATCGGGTCCAATCCTCGTTGGCGCCGGCAAACCGCTCACCGGCGTACGGCGTTATCATGCCATGAGCAGTCCACCCTCCGGAGATCGTGCCATGCCCTCCAATCGCGTCATCCTCCTGCTGCCCCTGGTCTTTCTCGCTGCGTGCGCCTCGGCGCCCGATCAACTGGCGAGCCGCGAATGCAAGGTCGTCGTTGCCGACATTGCCGGCAAGCCCTCCAGGAATGTGAATTCGGCCGAGCAGGCCGCCGCGCAGATGCGCGTCTCGCGACTGGCGATGGAGCGCGGCGGCTACACCGCCGGGCCGAACCTGGCCGCTGATGCGTCGCGGGACTGCTACTAGTACTTCCGCGCGACCGAGCGGAACAAGGGCGGGACTGCGCAGTCCCGCCC
>JANXXG010000347.1 GCA_025350745.1 Chloroflexota bacterium
GCTTGTCGCGGAGCTGCTTCACGTGAACGTCGACGGTCCGCGTTTCGCCGGGGAACGCGAAGCCCCACACGTTCTCCAGCAGCTTGTCGCGGGTGAGCACGATGCCGGGCTGGCGGCAGAACGCCTGCAGGAGCTCGAACTCCTTGGCCCGAAGCGCCACCGGCCGACCCGCGACCGTCACTTCGTGCCGGGCCGGGTCGAGCGTCAGATTCCCGATCTCGAGCGGGCGCGTACCGCCGCTGCCTGTCGCACGGCGCACGACCGCGTTGACTCGAGCCACGAGCTCGCGGGGGTTGAATGGCTTGGTGAGATAGTCGTCGAGCCCGGCATCGAGGCCCGCCACCTTCTGGACGTCTTCGGCGCGGGCGGTGAGCGCGATCACCGGCGAGTCATGCATGCGCCGAAGCTCGGTGAAAAGTGCGAGGCCATCGGCATCGGGCAATCCGAGATCGAGGATCACGCATGCGGGCGCGCCCTGGGCGAAGGCGGCACGCGCGTCCGCGGCGGTCGCGCAGTGCTCGACGACGAAGCCGGCGTTCTTCAGATACAGCGTGACCAGCTCGGCCACAGAAGCATCGTCCTCGACGACCACCACGCGCGTGCCGCTCATCGACCGAATGTTAGTGTCCGGCCGTTGCCTGACCGCCCGTTGTGCCTCGCGACGATCCTCGCGCATCCGGATGACGAGACGTTCGGTGTGGGCGGCACTCTCCTCAAGTACACGGATGCGGGCGTGGTGTGTCACAGCCTGTCGCTCACCCGTGGCGACGCCGGTCAGAGCGGTGCGTCAGGCGGTACGCCCATCCCGGCGGAACAGCTCGGCGATATCCGCGCGGCCGAGCTCGCGGAATCCGGTCGCCGGATGGGCCTCGCTTCGACCACGGCGTTCCGGTATCCCGACGGCGCGCTCGCGAGCGTCCCCTCGGACGACGTGATCCGTGACATCGTCCGCTGGCTGCGCGCGACGCGGCCTGACGTGGTCATCACCTGGGGACCGGACGGCGGCTACGGTCATCCCGATCACATCGCAGCGGGCGAGATCGCTCTCCGCGCGGTCTCATTGGCAGGCGTCGCGCGCCACGAGCCAGAGCTCGGTGAACACGTCCACGTGCGGCGCTGCTATCGGATGGTCGTGGCGGCCGAGGTCTTCGATCGGCTGCGGGAGCTGACGCCCGAATTCGGCGCGTACATGGACACGCTCGCGACGAAGCCACAGCGCTGGGAGCGCTCGAGCCTCGGCGCGGTCATCGACATCCGCGCCGTCGCGGAGCGCAAGTGGCATGCGATGCAGGCCCACGCAACGCAGCAGCAGGATCTCGATCGGCTCGGGGGCCTTCGCGACTCGATCGGCTTCGTTGCCACCGAGGAGACCTACATTCGCGCGTTCCCGGATCCCGGCGGTCCGCCCCTCGAATCCGACCTCTTCCTCGCCCTGGCTGCCGCTACGCCGTAGCGACCGCCAGCGGGTTGATGAGCGCATCCGCGACCGCGTGGACCTGATGTGGCGACACGACGGGGTGCGCCGTCCGACCGCGGATCTCACGCGCGAGCGCGTCGACGCCGCACACGACCGGGACCGTCGAGCTCGCGCAATCGTCGCCGGTCCCACGCTCGATGAGCACGTACGCGTCGACCTGCGTCCGGATGTGTCCGCCACCGGAGATGTCGCTCCGCACGCGCGTCGCGTGATCCTTCGCCCGGCGCGACGGCGATGTTGCGAGATGATGCAGACCCTGCGGCTCCACGCGATGCCAGCCATCGCGGAAGCATCCGAACGTGCCGTCCTCGCCGAGCGGCTCGATCGCGAAGATCCCGGACGGTCCGACGACGACCACCGGGACGATGTCGGCGCCGTCGCGGGGCGCGTACTCGGTAAGCACGACGTACGCCGGGCCCAGCGTCGTGCTCAGGGTGTTCGCGACCCGCTCAGCGAGCCGGCCACCGGCTCGCGCGCCGAGCGCGCGGGCGTAGCTCCGGGAGCCGAGGATGAGCGGTGGAATGATCAGGACAGCGAGCAGCGGTCCGGCGAGCTCTTTGGCGACGGCAGCAGTGCCGAGCGCGAGCGCAAGCCAGAAGCACGCTGCGCGCAGATCGCGCCGCCAGCGCACGGGTCGTGTCGCCCTGGAAGCAAGGATCGCCACTCCCGCTGGGTCCCTTCCTTCATTTCGCCGCCCGATCGAACGTGGGAACACCGGGATAGTGGTCCGTTCCCGCCGGCCATACAAGTAGGGGCACGTAGGAGAGAGGTCCTACCCGCGCAGGCCGTTAGCCTCGGAGCGATGTCGCTGCGCTCCGAGATCGCCGAACAGCCGGCCGTCATTCGCCGCCTCCTGGAGGCCGGCTGGCCGCTGGCCCGCTCCCTCTCCCGGCCCCTTGCCGCGGCGGAGCACCTGACGATCGCCGCCCGAGGATCGTCCGACAACGCAGCCGTGTACGGCAAGTACCTGTTCGAGAGCCTCGCCGGCGTCGTCACCGCCCTTGCCGCGCCCTCTCTCGTTACCCGATACGGAACGCCGCCGAGCTTCGCTCGTGGAGCGGTGATCGGCATTTCGCAGTCGGGCGCCGCGCCCGACGTCGCCGCGGTCCTGGCCGAGGCCCGCCTGTCCCGCGCCCCCACGATCGCGATCACGAACAACGTCCGGAGCCTGCTTGCGCGGAGCGCGCACGACGTCTTCCCGCTGGGTGCGGGCCCTGAGCGCTCGATCGCGGCGACGAAGACGTACACCGCGACCTGCGTCGCGCTCGCGCTGCTCGCCGCGAATTCGGCCGAGGCCCGCGGCCGAAGCGCGCTCTCGCTCGCCGGCCTTGTCGACAGCGTGATCGAGGCAGAAGCCGCGGAGCGTGAAGCAGATCGGCTTGCACGCCGGATCGGCCGCGCCCGGATGATCGTCGTGCTCGGGCGCGGCTACGAGTACGCGACCGCCCTCGAAGCTGCGCTCAAGGTGAAGGAGCTTGCCGGGGTGTGGGCCGAGCCCTACTCGAGCGCGGATTTCGCGCACGGTCCGATCTCGCTGCTGGAGCCCGGGATCCCGGTGCTGCTGTTCGCGGCCCGCGGCGCGGCCCAACGTGAAGCGCGCGCGATGTCACGGACGCTACGGAAGAGGGGCGCTCGGATCTACGCGGTCACGAATGACGCGGGGACCGCGGAGCTTGCCGATGACGCCGTGTTGCTCGGGGCACCCCTGTCGGAGGCGTTGACCCCGATCAGCTTCGCCGTCGTGGCGCAGCTTTTCGCCCTGTCCCTCGCGACGCGGCGCGGCCGCGACGTGGAGCACCCGCGCGGCCTTTCGAAGGTGACGCGGACCCGCTAGCTCGCGGCTTCCCCGATGGCTTGGCCGCCGGCTTTGCCGCCGGCTTTGAAGACGGCTTCGTCTTCGCGGCTGCCGCGCTCTTCGCCGCCGCGCCGCGCAGTGTGAACTCGACCTTGAGGTCGTAGCCGTACACGCTTGCGAGTCGCGAGAGCGATCGCAGCGAGGGTAGGTAGCGCGGATCCTCCATGCGGCGCAGCTGCGTCTGCGATGTGCCGAGCTTGCGCGCCGCGGCGCGCTCGGAGAGTCCGGCGGTGCGGCGGAGCTCGCTCACCGAATGCGCGACGGCGCTCGCGAGCGGATCGGGCGGCAGCTGCTGCGCCGAGCCCTGGGTCGTGTCACGCTGTGAGTCCCGCACCCGTAGATGGTATCGGCCAGGGCTTTCAGGGAATACATAGGACGAACGTACTGTGGGTAACGCTCCGCGCTGTTACCGATCCGCTTCCGCGGCGAACGCGTCGATGACGTCCCGCAACCCGAGGTCGTACGCGAACAGGATCACGCCGTCGCACCCGCTATCGCGCGCCGCGCGCACCTGGTCACGGACGCGCTCGCGCTGGCCCGCATACGCCATCAACCCGCCCCACATCGAGGTGGACCGCGCGGCCGCCCGCGCCGCGCCGAGCAACCGCCCGACCTCGCTGGTGTCCGTTCGGTAGGCCATCGGGCAGATGCGGTCGATGAGTCCTTCTGCGGCCCACTCGGGCCAGCGCTGCAGCACGCGATCGCGCGCGACAACGGGATCGGGGAAGACGGCCGCGGAGATGACGATCCCGGGCCGCGCCGCCCGCACGCGGCGGCTGGTCTCGCGAACGAGGTCGGTGATCGCAGCATGGTCGTCCGCCGACCTCGCGTAGGTGTCCTGCGGGTAGCGGATGTAGTCATGGTGGAAGCCCTCGACCGGGTACCGCTTCACGATGTCCTCGAACACGGACACCGTGTGCTCCTGCGCCGCAGCGGACGTGGGATCGATGTAGATCCCCTCCCAGTCCGCGCCACCCGCGGGATCTAGGTACGTCACGCCATTCGGGCGAAGCAGCCAGTTCGGATGCGCGTTCACGATGTGCGTCCCGTCCCGCGGCAACGCGCGATCCGGGCTCGACCAGACGAAGGTCCCGTTCGCCCACGCGTGGATCCGCACACCGACGGCCGCCCCGCCGGTCACGAGGTGGGCGAGCGGGTCAAGGGTGGCGTCGGCGAGACCCTCGGCGCGCGGCTCGAGGTCGCTCGTGTAGTAGGCGTCGCCGCGTCCGCGCACCTGGACGACGAGGTCGCGGATATTCCAACCGACGCTGCGCGCGAGGAGCTCTTCGATCGCGTGTCGGGTCGTGATCTTGTCGCGGACGACCCAGAGGGCCTTCGCGAACATCAGGACAGCGCCGCGTAGGTCACGAGGCGGATGCCGTTCCGCTCGACGGTCGCGCGCACGCGCGGATCGGTGAGCGTCGCGAGCTCGGTGACCCGCAGCGCCGCGTATGCGGACGTGCGCTCGAGCTCCGGGTCGGGCTCGCCGGGATGACAGCCGAGCTCGGTCAGGCCATCGACCTGGTCGGCCCCGAGCTCATCGAGGATCCGTACGAGCGTCGGGACGTCGACGTGCCCGGCGTGCTGAAAGTCGCGCCGGTACCGATCGACGGTGCGCACGCCCGCGGCGCGCAGCCGGTCGCGCTGGCGGTCGTCGTGCGGCCGCACGGCGGCACCGGTCTCGAGTGCGAGGGCGACTATCGCCCATTCCAGCGCGGACTCGTCGTGGAGCCAGTGGTGCGTGTCAAGGTGGGTCGGCGCACGCCCGAGCAGGTCGGTGGCCCGTGCGTGCTGCGCGCGGTACTCGATGAGTGCCTCATCGCGAGTGGCGCGTCCCCGGCCGAGGAATGCCGCGGGCTCCCGCGGAAAGGCTCCACCCGGATCGACGAGCGACGGGATCCGTTCCGGGTCCGTCACCGGCCGCCCGTACGTCAGGGTCAGATGCACACCGACGTCGAGCGACGGCGTCGACCTGGCGATGCGTCCGGCATCCTCGCTCGCCGGCGCGCCGACCATGAGCGTCGTCGCCGTCACGATCCCGTGCCGATGCGCTCGCACGATGCCGGCGTTCACCCCAGACGCGCGGCCGAAATCATCGGCGTTCACGATGAGCCGCGTCATGGCGTCTCGATGGCCTGCCGCACGCTCCACCCGGCGGCCTCGAGCTTTGCCGTCGCGGCATCCGCATCGATCCCGAGCTCATCGCGCACCATGCGCACCGCGCGCGCCTTGAGCTTCGCGTTGGTCGCGCGCAGATCGATCATCAGATCGCCCTTTGTCCGGCCCGCACGGATCATGGCCGCGGTCGAGAGCATGTTCAGGACGAGCTTCGTGGCGGTGCCCGCTTTCAGGCGGCTCGAGCCGGCCACGATCTCGGGACCGACGTCGATGACGATGGGGATCTGTGCGGCCTCCGCCAGTGCCGATCCGGTCACGCAGGTCACGCAGGCCGTTGTCGCTCCAAGG
>JANXXG010000351.1 GCA_025350745.1 Chloroflexota bacterium
GAGGAGGGCGGGGCGTCGGCGAAGCTGGACGGGGTGCTCAAGTCCATCGGGCGCGCGCGCTCGTCGCAGAGCCCGACGTGGAGCTGTTCGCGGCCGCGGTGCGCCGGGTCGAGCGGGCCGGTGTCGACCCGGAGGCCCTCCGGCGCTCCGCGCGGCGGTTCGATGTGTCACGATTCGAGGCCCGTATCCGTGCCACCGTCGAGCGCGCGCGCGCTGAAGGGAGAGCGAGCTGACCGAGGCGCCTGATCCGCCCAAGAAGATCAAGCTCGACATGCACACGCACTGCGAGTTCTCGCCCGACAGCCGCACTCCCGTCGCCGTCCAGGCGCTCGCGATCAAGGCCATCGGCCTGGACGTGGTCTGCGCGACGGATCACAACACGATCGACGGCGCGCTGCGGCTGCGTGAGCTCGCCGTCGGCTTCCGGGTGATCATCGGCGAGGAAGTGTCCACGCGCGACGGGGAGATCATCGGTCTCTTCCTTGAGCAGGCCGTGCCGCGCGGTCTCTCGGCGGAGGAGACGATCGCCCGGATCCACGGTCAGGGCGGCCTCGTCTGCGTCCCGCACCCGTTCAGCCACAACCGGATCTATCACCTCCGGCGCGATGCGCTCGAGCGCGTCTGGCCGACCATCGACGCGATCGAGATCTTCAACGCGCGTGAAGCCATCGCCGCCGACAACCGGCGGGCCGCGGCGTTCGCGAAAGAGCACGACATCCCCGGCGCGGTCGGCAGCGACGCCCACCGCCCGTGGGAGCTCGGCGGTGCCTACCTCGAGTGCGACGACTTCGCCGGACGCGATGACTTCATCGCGGCGGTGCGTGGCGGCAGGGTCGAGGGCCGGCTTGCCGGCCACTCGATCCACTTCTGGACGCGGTACGACAAGCTCGTCAAATGGGTCTCCGGTCGGCGGAGGAAGGCTTCCTGAGCGCGCCCCGCGACCACGTCGAAGACCCGTCGATCGATCAGCTCGCCGAAGCGGCGGGCCACACCGATGAGAGCGCCGTTCGCCGTCAGCTGTTCGGCTGGCGCGAGGCGCTCTCCATTCTTGTGCCGCTCGCTCTGCTGCTCGTGGTCGCCCGCAACGTGGACTGGGCCACGACCATCGCGACCCTCCGCGATGCCAACGGCATGTTCGTCCTCGCTGCGCTCGCCATCTACTACGCGACATTCCCGATCCGCGCGCGCCGGTGGGCGCGGCTCCTTCGCGAAAGCCGGCTGGAGCTCCGCGGTCGCGATCTTCTCGAGATCGTGATGCTCGGCTGGTTCGTGAACTGCCTGGCGCCGGCGAAGCTCGGAGACCTGTACCGCAGCTACCTCGTCAAACAGCGATTCGGGATCTCGCTGTCGCGTACCGTCGGCGTCGTCGTCGCGGAGCGGTTGCTCGACATCTTCGTCGTCTTCGCCCTGCTGGTCGTGGGCGGATACATCGCGTTCGGCCGGACCGTGCTGCCGGACCTCCGGCTGGTCTATCTCTCCGCCATGGCGCTCGCGGTCCTCATCGTGATCGCGTTCGTCGCGGTCTACTACATCGGGCCGCGTGCCGGCCGGTTCTTCCCGGCCGAGGTGCGGCGCATCGGGCGGCTCTTTCGCGAGGGGGTGCTCCACTCGTTCAGGGCCCTGCCCGAGGCCGGCCCGGAGACGGTGGTCATCTGGCTCGCCGAGGCGGGGCGGCTCGCGTTCGTTCTGGCGGCGTTGCGGCTCGAGCTGCCGATATCCGGCGTGATCTTCGTCGCCGTGGCGTCATCGTTGCTCACCACGGTCCCGCTGACGCCCGCGGGGTTCGGTTTCGTCGAGCTCGCCGTGGTCTACGTCCTGACCACGGGCTTCGGGCTCGCGACGCATGATGCGATCGCCGTCGCGGTCCTCGACCGTCTGGTGAGCGTGTTCTCGGTCATCGTGGTCGGAGGGCTCCTGTATGCGCGCCATCGCCGGCAGGAGGCTCTTCTAAACTCGCGTCGTTGACCGCTGCTGGCCGGCTCGCCCTTCTCGTCGGAGCGATGTCGCTCTTCCGTCTTGGGTCAGCGGTCGTCGTGTCGCAACCTGGCTACACCGACGCGTACTACTACGCGGGGGTCGCCCGACGCCTGGCCGCCGGCCAGGGCCTGACGGCGGATTTCATCTGGAACTTCCTCGAGGCGGCGCCCGGGGCCGCTCTCCCGGTCGCGAGCCATCGCTTCTGGATGCCGCTCGCGACCGTGCTCCAGGCCATCGGGATCAACGTGCTCCCGTTCGTCGATTCGTTCCGTGCGGCTCAGGCAGCGGAGATCCTCGTCGGGCTGCTCATCCCGATCCTCGCGTACCGAGCGGCGCGCTCGCTCGGCGCCGGCCCGGATGCATCGCTGGTCGCAGCCGGCATCGCCGGCGTTGGCGGGGCCTTCGCGCCCGGCTGGGTGAGTCTTGATTCGTTCGCGCCCGCTGCGGTCCTGGGGTCGCTCTTCTTCCTGGCCTACGGCCGGGCCTCGAGAGGGAATCTCGAAGCGGGCGCTCTTGCCGGGCTGTGGGTGGGGCTGCTGTTCCTTGCCCGAGCCGAGGGCGCCTTGTTCGGCCTTGCGCTTCTGGCATTGCTCTGGTCCCGGCGGTCCCGGGGCGCCGGGATCGCTGGGAGCTGTGTCGCCCTCGCGATCGGCGTCGCCTGGCTGGCTCGCGATCTGAGCCTCGGCCCGGTCCCGGATGTCTTCGCGCGCAGCGCGTTGCTGGTCCGCTATGAGGACTTCTTCGCGGTCGCACCTCCGACCCTTGACGCGTTCGTCGCGGCGATGCCGGACGCGCTCATCGCGAAGGTCGCCGCCGCGGGCTCGAATCTTGTGACCTTCCTGTTCGCCTTTGGACTGTTGCTGGTGCCGGGGATGATCGTTGCGATCCGGGGACGACGTGCGTTCCCAGAGGTACGTGCCTTCGCCGCCCTCGCGGTCGCGGTGTACCTCTTCCAGACGGTGGTGGTGACGCTTCACTCGACCCGCGGCTCCTACTTCCACTCGCTCGCGGCGTTCGTCCCGTACGGCGTCGCCCTCGGGGTGGTCGGGTCGGGCGCGCTTCTCCGAACGGTCGAGCGGCGTCGGATCGCCGCCGTCGGGGGCATCGCCGCGGCGGTGACGATATCGGCGTTCGCGCTCGCACAGTGGGATGCGGCGTTCGATCCGCCGTATCGCGCCCGGGTGGCGGCGGCGCGCACGATCCCACCCGGCCGGTTCATGGCCATCGATGCGGCGGCGTGGCGGTGGGTCAGCCGGCGGCCCGTCATCGTGACCCCTGCGGACCTCGGGCCGTGCGCGATCAGCGCCGCGGCCCTCGGCGCGCCGAAGTGGCTGGTCCTTGAGAAGGTCCATTTCAGCGCCTACGGACCGCTCCTCGCGGGCGCGGTCCTTCCCGAGTACATCGCCACGCCGCAGGTCGTGGGTGACATCACCATCTTCGGATTGGACATCGCGAAGGCCAAGGCGCTCTGCGATAGCGGCAATTGAGCTGGCTCGAGCGCAACGCCTTCCCGATCGGCGTCGCTGCCGCCGCGTTCGCGCTCGCGGTCGGGCTCCCGGCATCTGATCCCGACACCTATTGGCACCTCGCGAGCGGCCAATGGATGATCGATCACCGCGCGATCCTGAGGACGGACGTCTTCAGCTCCACCGCGGCCGGCCAGCCGTACAGCGTCGGTGAATGGCTCGGTCAGGTCGTGTTGGCGCAGGTGTTCGCCGTCGCGGGCTGGACCGGCCTTGCGATCTTCGCGGCGGCGATGGTCGCGATCGCCGCGCTCTTCCTCGCCCGCCTGAGCCGTCGCGAGGGTGCGCCGGCGCTCGTCGCGCTGATCGTGGTGGTCGCCGCGCTCGTCATCTCGAAGAGCCGTTGGACGGACCGGCCGGCGATCTTCACGTTCGTGCTCTTTCCGGTGGTGCTCGAGCTGCTCTATCGCGCCCGCGGCGGGTCGCGCGCCTCCCTCGTTGCCATCCCGCCGCTCATCCTTGTGTGGGCGAACCTGCATGGCGGCTACGCGATCGGGATCGGGCTCGTCGCCGCGTTCGCTTTCGAGGCCCTGATCCGGCGGCGCTCCGACTTCGCGCCGCTGGCCTTCGTGCTCGTGGCGAGCGTCGCGCTGTCGTTCCTCGATCCGGAGACGTTCGGCGCGACCGGTGCCGCGGCGCACGTGTTCGCGCCGCCGCGGTTCATCAGCGAGGAGCTGCCACCGGACGTCCTCGAGGCGACCGGTCTGGTCTTCGCGCTGTTCGTGCTCGCGACCGTCACGATCGCGCTGCTCCGCGGTGGGGGAGGCCCCCTCGAGCTGTTGCTCTTCATTCCACTGCTGTGGCTGGCCCTCTCGGCACAGCGGCATCTCATGTTTTTCGCATTCGCGGTGACCCCCTTCGTGGCGGCGGGCGGAGCGCGCCTCTACGCGACGGTGCGGCCGCGCAGCCG
>JANXXG010000352.1 GCA_025350745.1 Chloroflexota bacterium
AGACCGTGGTGCGTGAGGTGGCCCAGCCTCTCCTGGACAAGGGCTTTGCCCGCGTCGAGTCGTCTCTGGCCCGCATCGTCAAGTCCGCGAAGATGACGGAGGACGATGCGAAGGCGGCCCGCGGCCGGATGCGTGGCACGACCGCGCTCGAGGACCTCAAGGACTGCGACCTCGTGATCGAGGCCGTGATCGAGCAGATCGAGGCGAAGAAGGAAGTGTTCGGCACGCTCGACGCACTGTGCCCGGCCCACACGATCTTCGCGTCGAACACGTCCAGCCTCACGATCGTCGAAATGGCGGCGACCACGAAGCGCATGGACCGATTCGCCGGGCTCCACTTCTTCAACCCTGCGCCCGTCATGCCGCTCGTCGAGATCGTGCAGGCGATCACGACGAGCGACGAGACCATCGCCACGCTCCGGGAATTCGTGCGATCGATCGGGAAGACCGGTGCGGTGTGCAAGGACACGCCCGGATTCATCGTCAACCGGCTCATGGTCCCCTACCTGCTCGGCGCTATTCGCGCGCTCGAGCAGGGCGTCGCGAGCGTCGAGGAGATCGACACCGCGGTGAAGCTCGGGCTGCGCCACCCGATGGGTCCGTTCGAGCTCATCGACTACACCGGCCTTGACATCAACCTGCATGTGGCGAACGTGTTCTTCGACGAGTTCAAGGACCCCAACATGGCGCCACCCGCCCTCTTGAAGCGCATGGTGCTCGCCGGCCGGCTCGGCGCGAAGGTCGGGCGCGGCTTCTACGAGTACGACGAGAAGGGTATGAAAAAGAAATGAGCGACGAGCGGCTTCGCCGCGAGGAGCGAGTCGATCAGCCCTGAGCACTCGCTGGCCGCAGGCCAGCGATGGAGAGAGAAGCCGCCATCAACGCCCACGAAGTAGCCAACGCTGACGAAGTAGCCGCGACGGGCAAGGCCGCGCTCTGGAGCGCGATCGCGGGCGTCGGGCACCTCCTCGTGGTCGCGGTCGGTGCGGTCGCCTATCCGTATCTCTTCGACCTGCTGAGCGCGATCGCGTACGGCTTCCTGCTTCCCGCGATCGCCGTCCTGCACGTCCGCCACGCGGCCGTCCGTCAGAGCGGCGCCATCCTGGGCACCATCAGCGGCGCGGCTGTCGCGACCGTCGGGCTCGCCGGCTCCGCCAACATCGACGTCCGCCCAGCATCGCTGTTCGTGCTCGGAATGTGGTGGTGGACCATTGGCAAGATGTGGGTCCAGACGGGCGTGATGCCACGCGAGCTCGGGCGCATCACCGCGGCCCTGGGGCTGACCGCGTTCGCGCTCGTTCCCCTCGAGGCATTCTCGTCCTCATTCACGGCCGTGATGCCGCGACCGGTCGCGGACGCGCTCGCGCAGCCGTATTTCAGCGCCGCGCATCTGGTCCTCGGCGGCTGGCTGATCGCGCTGGCGTGGATCTTCTTCCGCGACGGAGCGCGCACCGTCGCGGACTAGTGCCGTTCAAACTTAATGTCGCGAATGGAGGGCAGGCGTTCCAGCGGATGGCCGGCGATCCCGAGGTCCCGGTGACGCTGGCGCAGGTAGCGGTAGATCCGCCGCTGGCGGGTGGCGTGGTCGCGGTCGTCGGTGTTCGTCAGGGTCGCGCGCTTGAGCGCGCCGAACTGGGCCTCGATGAGATTCAGCCAGCTCGCATTGGTCGGGGTGAACACCGGGGTGATCCGAAGCTCGCGGAGCACGGCGAGCAGCCGCGGGTGGTCGTGGACCTGGCGGAGGTTGTCGAGGATGACGAACAGCCGCCAGCGCGGGTAGCAGGCCCGCAGTCGGCGGAACGCCTCGGCCACCTCAACGACCCGCTTGCGCCGGCGGAAGATCCCGCCCAGGGCGTCGGCGTGGACGTCATAGAACGCGAGGAGGGTCCTCGTCCCCCCGTCGCGGCGGTACGTCGCGCGGACCCGCGCGGGTGCCTTCGTCTTCGCCCAGACCACCCCGCCCTGGGGCCGCAGCTCGAGCGGCCCGAACTCGTCGAAGCAGATCACCCGCGCTCGCGGCGGACGCTGGGCATAGAGCCGCCGGATGGCCCCCTTTTTTGGTCGAACCGCGGATCGCTGCTGGTCTTCCAGGTCTTCACCCGTTGGGCGCTGAGGCCCTCGCGGCGCAGCAGCCGCCGGACCCACTCGTCGCTGATCGGCGGCAGGATCTTCCGCTTCCGGCAGTACGCCGCAAGCTTGGCCACCGACCAGGCGGTGTACGGCAGGCCGCGCTCCTCGGGACTGGAGAGCGCGACCTCGACCAGCTCGCGCAGCTGCGCTGCTTTGAGGATCGGCGGCCGGCCGTGCGGATTGGTCGCCAGCTCGAAGGTCGAAAAGCCCGTTTGGTTGAACCGCCCGACCCAGGCGTACGCCCGGGTGAAGTGGCAGCCGGCCCGCTCGGCAGCCTCGGCGGGCGTCCGCCCGGCGCGGACCTCGGCGATGACCCGGTATCGCTGGTGGATCCGCGCCGAGAGCGAGAGGTCCTTGACCTTGCCCGCCAGGGCCCGGGCCTCGCGTCTCGTCAGGGGTCGCAGGTGGACCGATCGCTGCGGCACGACGTCCCTCCTCCGCTCCCCTGGTGGTGGGACGAGCATACGCTTCGTTAGCAACATTAAGTTGGAGAGGCACTAGCCGTGACTGCCCGCGCGGCGACCGCCGCGGTAAGGCTCAATATCGATCGCACCGCATCGACGCCGAGGAGTTCCACCGGATGCTCAGGGTTTGGTCGCCGATCAGAAAGCGCTGTTCACGACGAAGCTCCAGGAAT
>JANXXG010000365.1 GCA_025350745.1 Chloroflexota bacterium
CTCGCGTGGCTCGAGGTCGTCGTGGCCCTCTGAGGCGCGTTCCTGATCGTTAACGAGCGCGCGGTGCTCGACGGATGATCGTGTGAGCGCCCGCGATCCTGCTCGCGATCGCGGCCCTGGCGGCGTTCGGCCTTCGAAAGCGGCTCGTCGTGGTGACCTGGCTCGGCCTCGGCGCCGTCATCGTCGCCTTCGTGCTGGTCAGCGTGACGCCAGTCGAGGCCGCCGACAGGCTGCTCGACCTCGAGCTGCGAGCGTCAGGGCTCGGTCGGCTGACGGGCCTCATCATCTTGTCGATCATCGCAATGCTGCTGATCGACGTGTACTTCGAAGAGCCCGCGTACAACTTTTTCCCCACAGCGCTCGCTGCTGGCAGCGTGACCCTCGCGGTGCTCGTGGTCGCGTCACCCCTCGTGATCTTCGCCCTGGTACTGGTCGGGTCGCTGGTACCCGTCGGCTCGTTCACGTTCCAGATCCACCGCAACCACAGCGTGGAGGCGGCGGTCCGGCACTTTTCATTCGTCGTCCTCGGCGGATCACTGGGCCTGGGCGCGCTCGCGCTCTCCGCAAGCCTTCCGAAGGATCAGCCCGCCAGCACGTTCGTTCTGCTCGTCGTGCTCCTGTTCGTCGCGTTCGCCCTGATGCTCGCCGCGATCCCGTTCCACACCCACGCGGCGCTGCTCGCGGGAGAGGCCCCGACCGCCGCGCTGGCCCTCTACTTCGGGGTGATCGTCCCCGTGACATTCATCGCGTTCGTCGAGATCCTCGCCGGAAGCGGGCTCTTGCCGGCGATCGTTCAGGTCGCGAAGGTCCAGGACCTGCTGCTCGGGATCGGCCTCCTCTCGGCGTTCGGTGGCGCGCTCCTCGCCGCGGGCGCGAATGATCTTCGGCGGCTCGTGGTCTACGCGGTCATCTCGAACCTCGGATCGGCGCTCGTCGGCGTGGCCACGCTCTCCGGACCGGGGATCATCGGCGGCATCGCGATCGCCCTCGTGACGGGGGCCTGTGCGACACAGCAGCTGCTCGCCGCCGGGACGCTCGAGCGCCGAGCCGCCGGACACCGGCCGAATGTGACCGACGCACCGCTTGCGGCCGGCGCGTTCATCGCTGGTGGGATCGCGATGATCGGCGCGCCGCCGCTGGTCACGTTCCCCGGCCACTTCTTCGTCGACCTGATCGCGTACTCGGTGTCGGGATTCGCCGGGAGCGTGCTCGTCGGTGCCGCCGTGCTCGTGCTGATCGCGCAGCTCCGGGCCGGCGTGAGTCTCTTCGCCGGATCGCCGGAGGGCTGGCATGTCGAGCCGAGGCCCGTCGCGGGCATCCTCGGCGGGATCGTCCTGGTCGCGCTGCTCGTGGGCGGCATCACACCGGACGCGTTCCTCCGCCCGATCGCGGCATTCGCCGACGAATTCCTGAAGGCGCTCCGGCCGCTCTAGCTCGGCGCGCCTTCGTCGGTCATCCACCGTTCGACGTCGCGGGTGTACGCGATCGGGCCCTCCGGGAACCAGAGGGCGATCTCCGCAGCCGCGGTCTCGGGCGCGTCGCTCGCGTGGACGAGGTTCCGCAGACCGACGAGCGCGTAGTCCCCTCGGATCGTCCCCGGCGCGGCCTCGTGCGGGCGCGTCGCGCCGACCATCGCGCGCACGACGGCGATGGCGTTCGGACCTTCGAGCACCGCCGCGACGACCGGCGATGCGCTGATGGTCTTCACCAGGTCCTCGTAGAAGAACTTGCCCTTGTGGACCGCGTAGTGCAGCTCCGCGAGGGCGCGCTCGACCGTGACCAGGCGAAGTGCGGCGAAGCGCAGACCACGACGCTCGAAGCGCCCAAGAAGCTCTCCCGCGATTCCGCGCTGCACCGCGTCCGGCTTCAGAACGATCAAAGTGCGCTGGACGATCTCCGTCACGAGGCTTTCTCCATCGTCAATTCTTCCGCTTCGGGCGCGGTCAGCTCGGCAACGGTCGCGCGCGGCCCGACGGCCGCGAGGTAGGCGAGCTCGGGACGCAGATAGCGCTGGGCCACGCGCTGCAGATCGGCGGCGCTGACGCCGTCGATGATCGCGATCAGCTCCTCGACGCTTCTGACCCTCTCGAGGAACAGCTCCTGACCGGCGAGCCAGCTCGAGACGCCGCGCGAGTGCTCCAGCCGCAGCTCGATGCGGCCCTTCACGAAGTCGCGAAGGCGCGTCAGCTCCGCCTCGGTCACCGGCTCGGCGCGAAGACGCGCCACCTCCGCCAGCGCCGCGTCGACCGCCTCGCGGGCGCGGGTCGGCGCGACGCCCGCGTAGATGACGACGTGGCCCGCATCCGCGTAATTCGAGATATAGGAGTGGACGTCGTAGGTGAGCGCACGCTTTTCCCGCAATTCCAGGAACAATCGAGATGACATGCCCTCCCCGAGGATCGCGTTGAGCATGTCGATGGGGAACTTGTCCGGATGCAGCTGCGGCACGCCGCGCCAGCCGATGCACACGTGGGCCTGCTCGCCGCGTTTCGCGAGGGTCTTCGTCCGGCTGCGGCCGGGCTTCGGCGCGGGCTTGACCACGATCGCCGGACGGGCCGGAAGGTCGCCGAAACGCTCGCGGACCGCCGCGATCGCCTCGGCCTCGTCGATCCGCCCGGCGATGGCGACGACGATGCGCGACGGCGCGTAGTGCGCGTCCATGAACTCGCGCAGACCTTTGGCGGTCAGGCCGAGGACGACCGGCTCCCGGCCGGCGATCTCCCACCCCAGCGGATGGTTCGGATAGAGCAGCTCATCGATGAGCGTGTGCACCCGGTCCTGCGCCTGGTCCCGGTACATGCGGATCTCTTCGACGATGACGTTCCGCTCTGACTCAACGTCGACGTCGCGGAGCAGGGGCGCACGGACCAGGTCCGACACGATGTCCAGGGCAAGGAGGTAGTGCCGCGCCGGCACGAACGACGAGAACACGGTCGCCTCCTTGTCGGTGGAGGCGTTCACGGTGCCGCCGACGCCTTCGATCTGCTGGCTTATTTCAGAGGCGCTCGGCCGGTTCGCGGTCCCCTTGAACACCATGTGCTCGAGGAAGTGGCTCGTGCCGGCGTCGACCTTTGACTCGGAACGCGAGCCGACGCCGACGTACACCGCGATCGACGCTGACCGGGCCTCCGGCATGTCCTTTACCAGAACGCGGACGCCGTTCGGGAGCACGACGCGCTCGTATCGCATGTGAAGACGCTAGCAGGAGGCCTTAGTCGGCCGCGTTCCACGCTCCGTAGCTGACGATGAGATCAGCGCCTGCCCGGCGAGACGCCGCGAGCGTCTCGCGCTCAGAGGCCCGCGCGTCGTCGAGCTCCTCGGCCGCGATCACGAACGCGGCGTGTTCGTCGACGGTGTGGAACGAGATCACCGGCCGACCGACGATCGGTCGCAGCATCGCGACGATATCGAGCGCGGGTGAGCCGGGCTTCACGATGACGGCGTCGGCCCCCTCGGCGACGTCACGGAGCGCTCGATTGCGTGACGCGCTCGGATCGTCGGCCGCAAGCAACGGCACGGCGCGTTCATGGACTCGGGTGGCGCCGACCAGGATCGGATGCATCGAATAGAGAGTGCTCTCGAGCTTCGCCATGGCCGCGATCGGGACGCCCTCATGACGTCCCGCGAGAGCGGCTCGGATGGCGGCGACACTTCCGTCGAGCATCCCGGAGGGGATGATGAGATCCGCGCCGGCGTCTGCGTGCGCAGCCGCGATCTCCCCGAGCCGCTCGAGCGTCCCGGCAACGTCGGCGCCGCCGTCGCGGAACAGGACGCACTGCCCGTGCTCCGTGTAGGCGCAGACGCAGACATCGGTCGCGATGCCGAGCTCGGGGACCGCTTCCTTCAC
>JANXXG010000205.1 GCA_025350745.1 Chloroflexota bacterium
AGGAGCGCGCGGGTGCTCCCGTCGGCATCGTCGGCGTCGACACGAGCGAAGTAGCCGGGGAAGCGCGCCAGGTCATCGCAGCCGAGCGCGGTCGCATCGAAGTCCGCGAAGTACGGATCGTGCGTGGCTTCGACGTACGCCCCGGCGAGCTCGAGCTCGGCGATGCTGATCGCGCGCACGAGGTCGGTCATCGCCGCCAGCCGCCCGCGGAACGCGGCGAGGGCGAGGTCCAGACGACGGAACGAGAAGCCCCAGGCCCGCTCCCCGAAGAAGCGCTGCCCCTGCAGGATCGCGAGCGTCGACGCGATGCGCCGCCGCCTTGGCTCCGGGATACCGATGGGGCCAGATGGCTTCGCAAGAAGCCGGGCCAGCGCATCGAAGTCAAAGAGCTCCTGGTGCCGCGCACCGATGCCGGCACGGAGCGCCGGCGCGGTCCGTCCGGCTTCCGAGCGCAGGAAGTCGGCACGAACGAGCTGGGACAGCCGCGCGACCAGCGCATCGATGTCGGGCTGCATCGTCCCTTCCCGACGCGCTTCGACGCTCCGCCAGAGATGGGTCACCAGGCGCGCGGGCAGCGTCGCATCGCAGTCCACGATGTCGCCGCCGCTCCGGACCGCCGCCCGCAGCGGCAGCAGGTCGCGCTGCACCCGCTCGCCGTCCCGGATCACGAGCCGCGCCGCGGCCTCGTCCCAGAGCGAGTCGACCGTGCCACCCGATCCCTCGGCAATGAGCGTGCGAATCTCGCGCTCGATGCGGCGAAGAAGACGACGCGCCCGGTCGCGCTCCACCCCTGGGGACGCGATCGTGTCGAGGACGCCGTCGAAAAGGCCCGACAGCGATACGACCGCCGGATCGCCGACGGTCAGCACGAGCGGGAAGTCGTAGCGCCGCCGGGTCAGGTCGCCGAACCGCGCGAAGAGCGCCGGGCGGAGATCGCGACCTGCGACCGCCGCGAGCGTGGCGCCCGCGCGGCGGCCGGTGAGATGGAAGAACCGCGGCTCGTCCATCACGCCGGCGTCGCGTTCTCGGGCCAGATGGTGAACCGGTCGAGCTCGGCCTCGAAACCACCGCGCACGCGCTCGACGGTCCGCAGCTCGCCGGCGCGACGCAGGTCTTCGTACCGCGGGACATCGGGGTCCCGGTAGAGGACCCCGACCGGGAGCGGATCCTCGATGTCGGCGATCGCGCGCGCGGCCGCCCGATCGGCCGGATCGTGCTCGCGGACGTTGGGGTAGACCTTCGCGAGCGCCGGGCCCACCGTGACACCGTCCCGGTGACTCAGGAGGAGCATCCGTTTCGGGTCCTGGATCCAGGGATCGAACATCCCGGGCATGAACTCGGGACAGCGCTGGAGGATCCGGACGAAGCTGAGGCCCTTGTGCCGGTAGGCCGCCGAGATCACCTGATACAGGAGCTCGGGGATCCAGTCCACGGCCTGCGCGACGAACGACGCGGACTGCACGCCCAGGGACACGGACAGTGGATTGATCGGAGCGAGGACCGAGCCGGTCGGCGTCGTGTTGCTCTTCGTGCCGAGCGGTGAGGTCGGCGAGGCCTGCTTCTTTGTCAGTCCGTAGATATGGTTGTCGTGGAGCAGGACGGTGAGGTCCACGTTGTAGCGGAGCGCGTGGATCCAATGCGCGGCGCCGATGCTCAGGCAGTCCCCGTCACCGGTGGTCACGAATACATCGAGGTCGGGCCGCGCGAGCTTCACGCCCTCGGCGATGGGAAGGGCGCGGCCATGCGTGCCGTGGAACCCGTACGTGTTCATGTAGTGCGGCAGGCGGCTGGAGCACCCGATACCGGACACGAACACCGTCTTCTCAGGCGCGAGATTCTCGTCCCGGCAGAGCCGCTGCATCGCGGTAAGGATCGCGTTGTCGCCGCAACCGTCGCACCACCGTGGCACGAGCGCCGAGCGGTACTCCGAAAGGTCGTGCGGCGTGTCGGCGGCGCGGAGGAGACAGTCGGTGATGGGGATCATCGCTGCACCCCCTTCGCGAGCTGCTCGAGCAGCGCGGTGCGGATCGTCCCGGGCTTCAGTGGCCGGCCCCGCGACTCGGTCCAGCATCCGACGTCGACGAGGTAGCGCGACCGGAGGAGCATCGCGAGCGCCGCGTAGCGCCGGTTGTCCTCGTCGATGAGCCTCGCGTCGGGCGGATCGGACCAGCTCGCTTCGACGGTGATCACACGCCCGAAGCGCCGGAGGATCTCGCCGATGCCCGACGGCATCGGCTGGATGAACCGCAGGTGCAGCGATGACACCCGGTGCCCCTCGACCCGCAGGCTCATGACGGCCTCCTCGATCGCGCCCTTCGTGCCGCCCCAGCCCACAACGAGCAGATCACCATCTGGATCGCCGAACACGTCCGGGCAGGTCAGGGTCCTCTGGAGGGCGGCGATCTTGAGGCTCCGGTAGCGCAGGCCGTCTTCGTTGCTCGCCGCGTCGTACGCGACGTGGCTGTCCCGGTCGTGGGCGATGCCGGTGATCGTGTGCATCCCGCCCGGCTGACCGGGGATGAAGCGCCGGAAGAGCCCGGTGGCCGCATCCCAGTCGTACGGCCGCGCGCCCCCGGCGATGGGGCTTTGATCGACCGGCGGCGCGAGCCAGTCCTCCTTGAACGCAGGACGCGCGAACGGCTGCTGGGCGGTCGCGAGGCTCCCGTCCGACAGCACGACGACCACCGTGTTGAACGTCTCCGCGATCCGGCGAGCCGTGATCATGGCGTAGAAGCAGTCCTCGATATCGCTCACCGCGAGCACGACCTTCGGCGCATCGCCATGCGTGCCGAACAGCACGCTGAGCAGATCGCCCTGCTCGGGCTTCGTCGGCTGGCCGGTGCTCGGACCGCCTCGCTGCACGTCCACGACGACGAGCGGGATCTCCGCCATGACCGCGAGGCCGATACCCTCCTGTTTGAGCGAGTAGCCCGGCCCCGACGTGATCGTCACCGCGCACTTTCCGGCATAGGACGCCCCGATGGCGAACGCGCAGGCCGCGATCTCGTCCTCGGCCTGGTGCACGAGCCCGCCGACCTTCTCGAAGAGCTCGGTGAGGTACTGCGAGGCGGATGTTGCCGGCGTGATCGGATACATCGCGCAGATCTCCATGCCCGACGCGAGGATCCCGAGCGCGATGGCGGCGTTCCCGGTCATCACGACCTGCGGCGTGGTGATCGGCTCCGCAGGGATGGTGAACGCGAAATCGAGGTGCTCCTCGGCCCAGGCCCAGCCCGTCTCGAGAAGCCGGATGTTGGTCGCGATGACCTTCTCGTCCTTCTTCCCGAAGGTGAGCGCGATCTGATCACGGCCCAGCCCCAGGTCGAGCTGGTAGATGCTGCAGAGCATCCCGAGCACGAACATGTTCTTGCCACGGCGCGGATCCGGCACGACCGTGCGGCACTCGCGATCCATCGTGCTGCTCGAATGCATGTGGCGCGACGATCGCGACCCCGCGGTGGCCCGGGCGTATGCCGCGGCCCACGCCGACCTCGTCGCGAGCGGCTACCAGGTCATCGAGATCCCGATG
>JANXXG010000413.1 GCA_025350745.1 Chloroflexota bacterium
TCGAGACGAGGATGACGCCCGGCCGAAGCGCCTTCAGCCGATCGAATCCCAGGCCGAGCCGCCCGAGGGCGCCGGGGGCGCCGGTCTCGACGATCGCGTCGGCGGTCGTGACGAGCTGTTCGAAGAGCTCTCGGTCGGCCGGCAGCGTGAGGTCGAGCCGGATAGCGCGCTTGTTCGTCGAGAGGTATGCCTCCCGAAGGCTCGCACCGACGTCGGCGCCATCCAGCACGCGAGGCCCGCTCATCGGCCGAGCGTCGGGAGCGGTGACACGCACCACCTCAGCCCCGAGATCGGCGAGCAGCTTCGTCGCGTAGGCACCGCGCTCGTCGGCGAGGTCGATGAGACGGAGGCCGGTCAACGGGCCGGATGCGTCGGGCATCAGCGACTAGTCATCGGGCTTGAGGACGAACTGATCCCACTCGTTCATGAGCTTCATGACGCGGCCGTAGCGATCCATCGCATCCGTCTTCCGCGCAAGCGTCGCCCCATTCAAGAGCGCGTTCGTCACGGCCATCGCCGCGACCAGCGAGTTCTGCGCCCCCACTCCTGATGCGACCGTCGGCAGGACGATCTGTACCAGCTGCCCGACGGGCGAGATCGGCGTGTCGGTGACAGCGATGAGCTGGGTCTTTTGCCGGTTGGCCCACTTCGCCGCCCGCACCGAGCTCGACGCGTACGGCGGGAACGTGTAGATAAGGAGCGCGTCCGCCGGCTGCAGACCGACGAGCTGCGACGCGAGCGCATGGTCCTCGCCGTTCAAGAGGATCGTCTCGCCGCGGATGCGGTCCAGCGCGAGCGCCGCGTAGTACGCGACCGCGAACGAGGTGACAGCCCCGATGACATACAGGCGCCGGGCGCGCGCGATGACCTCGACCGC
Source organism: Chloroflexota bacterium (assembly GCA_025350745.1). GTDB lineage: Bacteria > Chloroflexota > Limnocylindria > P2-11E > P2-11E > UBA4735. Next base: position 878 of record JANXXG010000413.1, read on the forward strand.
GAGCTCGAGGTCCTGGGTCGATAGGCCAAAGACGGTTTTCCGCAGGTTCTCGACGTCGTGGTCGAACGAACGCGCGAAGACCGATGCGCCCAGGTGCGCGGTCATGCGCCCCTCGCCGCCGTCGCCGGCGCTCGTGCGAAGCTGCGTACGGACCCGCACCCGCACGCGGGCCTGAAGGTCTTGGTAGCCGTCGAGGCCCAAGCGATACGCGAACCGCACGACGGTGGATGGGCTCACCCCGAGCTTGCTCGCGAGCTTGTCGACGGTGGCGAATGCGACGAACTCCGGATCCTCGACGATGGCCTCCGCGATGCGCTTCTGCGACTGCGTGAGCTCGTCGTACCTGTGGCGCATCTCCGTCACGACATCGCCAGACCCGGCCGGCGCGACCGGAGGCGGCGCATCGATCGTTGCGGTCTTCGCGGCGCTTCGTTCTTTCACGCGACCTCCTAGGCCTTCGTCTTGAGCCGCAGCAGGCCCTGGCTGGGGTAGCTCTCGCCCCACTTGTCCGGGTACGCGCGATCAAGGCCCTTGGTGAAGTACGTCGGGATACCGAGGTCGATCGGGACGTCGACGATGTACGGACGCCCGCTCGCGAACGCCCGCTCCAACGCCGGCCGGAACTGCCCGGCAGTCTCGACGCGCTCGCCTTCGGCTCCGTACGCCCGCGCGAGTGCGGCGAAGTCCGGGTTGTAGGGCTGGCCGGTGTCCACACGGGTGAACTTCGTCCAAGGATGGACCCGCTTGTACGCGTTGAACGCGCCCTTGCGTTCGATGCCGAACTCGTTGTTGTTGAGGATCACCCAAACAGCGGGGAGCGCGTACTCCACCGCGGTCGCCACGATGCTCGACGTCATGTTGAACGCGCCGTCGCCGGTGAGGACCAGCGCCGCACGATCCGGTTCGGCGGCGAGTGCGCCAAGGACGCCCGAGGACGCCCAGCTCATCTCGGCCATGCCGGGGTTGATCTGCCACGCGCCGGGCGTGCGGATCGTCATGTATGGCTCGGCGTATTGGATGACATCGCCGACATCGATGTAGACGCGTCCGTTCTTCGGGAGGGCCTCGCCGGCCTCATAGGAGAGACGGCCGGGATGGATCGGCGACGTCGGCGACGTGATGACCGGTCTGATCTCCTCGCGCCAGCGCGAGCGCATGTCAGAGATCTGCTTGACCCAGCCGTCGCCGTTTCGGCGCCCGTTCGTCGCGCTCGCCAGATCGTCAAAGAAGAGCTTCGCGTCCGAAAGCAGCCCGACCTCGACCGGATAGTTGCGCCCGACCTCGGCCGGATCGAGATCGACCTGCACGATCTTCGTCTTCGTGATGTCGTAGATGGACCCCTTGCGCCAGTTGCCGGCGTGGTTGTCGGCGAACCGCGCGCCCACCGCCACGATGACGTCCGCCTCGCGCGTCGCTTCGGCGGCGCAGCCGGTGCCGGAACGGCCGACCGGGCCGAGCGAGAGCTCATGCTCCTCCGAGACGACACCCTTGCCGACGAGCGTCGTCACGATCGGCACGTTCAGCTTTTCGGCGACCGCGCGCAGTGATTCGGGTGCGCCGGACGACCGCGCGGTCCCGCCGCCCGCAAGGATGAGCGGGCGTTCGGCGTTCGCAAGCAGCGATGCGATGCGGTCCAGCGAGCTCGGATCACCGCGCTGGCGCGTGCTCACGCTCCGCCGCGACGGCCCCTCGACCTCGCCCTCGAGCTCGGCAAGCTGCACGTCGTAAGGCACCTGGACGAAGACCGGTCCCGGACGACCGCTCGTCGCAATGCGGTACGCCTGATTGAGGACGTCGATCACTAGGTCCGGGCGCACCACCAGCCACGAGCCTTTCGTTACGGGGCGGAAGACACTGAGCGCGTCTTCGTGGCCGTGAAAGAAGATCTCCTGCATCGTCGCCTTGCCAAAGAAGTGGGTGGAGCCGGCGCCGCCGATGAGGAGGAGCGGGATCGAATCGTGCATCGCGTTCGCCACGCCGCCGACGCAGTTCAGAAGACCGGGGCCCTTCGTGACGAGCACCGGCGCAAGGCGCCCGGTGACCCGGTAATACGTGTCGGCCATATGCACCGCCTGCGACTCGTGCTTCGCCTGGAATCCCTTGAGCTCGGGCTTGTCGACGAGGGCGTCGAGGAGTCCCCAGATGGCACCGCCGGCGATGCCGAAGTAGTGCTCCATCCCCGCGAGCTCCAGCCACGTTGCGATCGCGTCCACGACACGCATGTCCCGCCCTCCCGCCGCTGCAATGGGGTCGCAACGTGGTACTTTGGCAACAAATATTGTTGCTGTCAACGCTGAGTGACAGAAGATGAGCCGGTCACCTGACGACCCGCCGGTCCTGCCGAAAGAGCGCCCGCGCGCGGGAGCGGTGCGGTCGCGGCTGATGCTGGAGGTCGCCTCCGAACTCGTCTCCAGACCCGATCAGGCCGCTCGCCAGGCACGCGTGTCCCTCCGGACGCAGGGCGGTGAGGGCTGGGAGCTGACGCTCTTCGGCAGCGACTCGGTCCTCGGCGCGCCCGCGGTCGCGAGCGGCGAGGTGACCTTCGCGATCGTGAATCCGGCGACGGCGATCGGGCCCGCGGTCCGCGGACTCCCGCCCTTCGAGCACCCCCTCGACCTCGCCGCGATCGCGACGATCCCCTCCCACGATCAGCTCGGCTTCGCCATCGCCGCGCGTCACGGCATCACGAGCCTCGATGAGCTGCGGGTGCGCCGACCGGCCCTGCGGCTCTCTCTCCGCGCGCAGCCGGACCACTCGGTCCATACCGTCGTCGATCACGTGCTCGGCGCCGTGGGGGTCTCGCTCGCGGAGATCCGGGCGTGGGGCGGGACGATCCGTTACGACGATGACATCCCGGACCGCGGGGCGCGCGCAGCAGCGATCCGCGCCGGCGAGATCGATGCCGTATTCGACGAGGGCACCTACAACTGGATCGACCTCGGCCTGCTCGCAGGTCTGACGTTCGCCGCGCTGCCCGAATCTTCGCTCGCGCGCCTCGCCGCGATGGGCTACCGGCGGAGCGCGCTGTCCGCGCGCCGCCACCCGGCGCTCGGCGCGGACGTCCCGACGATCGACTTCAGCGGGTTCCTCGTGTACACGCGGAGCGCGACCGCCGACGGTGTGGTCACCGCGTTCTGCGAGTCGCTGGTCGCACGGGCCGACCGCATCCCTTGGCAGGGCGGTCCGAGCCTGCCCCTCGACCGGATCGCGTCGGACAGGATCGACGCGCCGATCCCGATCCCCTTCCATCCCGCGGCAGCGCGCTTCTGGGCCGCGAAGGAGTTGCTCGGATGAACGAAGTGGCCCTGACGCTCGCCATCAGCGACTACGATCACGTTCGCGATCTCACGAGTGGCAAGGTCAGGGCGGAAGGGATCACGCTCACCTGCCTCGACCTCAGCATCCCCGAGATCTTCGCGCGCTTCACCGCGCATCGGGAGTGGGACGTGAGCGAGATCGGCTTGGGCAAGTACGCTGCGCTCCGGTCCCAGGGTGACGACTCGATGATCGCGATCCCGGTATTCCCGTCCCGCATCTTCCGCCAGTCCGCGATCTACGTGCTGACCTCAAGTCCGCTCGAGGACCCCGGCCAGCTCGCGGGCACCCGCGTCGGTCTCCCTGAATGGGCCCAGACCGCCGCGATCTACTGCCGCGGCTGGCTCGCCCATGACTGTGGAGTCGAGCTCAGCTCGATCGAGTGGCACCAGGCCGGCGTGGACGAGGCGGGTCGCAAGGAGAAGGTCGCGCTTCAGCTGCCTGCCGGAGTGCACATCGTGCCGCGACCCGAGACGTCGCTGAACGAGCTGCTGCTTTCGGGTGGGGTCGATGCCATCATGACCGCCCAACCTCCCCGCGCCTTTGTCGCGCGCGACCCACGCGTGCGGCGCCTGCTGCGCGATCCCCTGACGGTCGAGCAGCGCTACTGGAAGCAGACCGGCGTGTTCCCCATCATGCACACGGTCGCGATCAGGCGCGAGGCGCTCGAAGCACATCCGTGGATCGCGGCGAACCTGCTGTCGGCATTCGAAGCCGCGAAGCAGAGGAGCCTCGCGCGCGCGGTCGATCCGGCGGGCGCGCGCTTCCCCATCCCGTGGGTGACGACCTACGCCGAGCAGGCGGAGGCCGCGCACGGCCCGGACTTCTGGCCGTACGGCGTCGAGGCGAACCGCGTGACGCTGGACGCGTTCCTCGGATTCGCTCACGAGCAGGGCGTGGCGCAGCGGCGCCTGGCACCCGAGGATCTCTTCGCCAAGACGACGCTACAGGCGGTCCGGGTCTAGCTACGCACCGGCCCGCTCATCGACCCTCCAGGACGTGACCCGCGCCAGCAGCCAGCCGGTCGCTGCATGGATGAGGACGCCGACGACCATGATCGCGAAGATCGGCACCAGCATGTCCGCCGTTCGGAAGGTGTGCGCCGAGGTGAGGATGAGGCCGCCCAGGCCCGTGATCGCACCCGTCATCTGGGCGACCACGACACCGACCCACGCAGCCGAGAGCGCGATGCGAAGTCCCGCGAAGATGAACGGCACCGACGCCGGCAAGATGATCGTCCGCATGATCTGCCAGTCCGAGGCGCAGAACGCGCGGCCGCCATCGACCAGATCGTTCTCGACATTCCGCGCTCCCGCCGCGGCGTTGATGACGATCGGCAGGAGCGTCGACTCGAACACGAGCGCGACCTGGAACTGGAGACTGAAGCCGAACCACAGGATGAACAACGGCACGAGTGCGACACTCGGGATGACGTACAGGAACGTGATGTACGGATCGAGGACGAACTCGAGGGATCGGTAGCGCCCCATGAGGAGGCCGATCGGGATGCCGGCCGTCAGGCCGAGGGTGGTGCCGATACCGAAGGCCCGAAGGCTGTCATAGAGCGGCTCCCAGATGGTCGGTTCCTGGCTCGCGTAGGTCACGATGGCGGCAGCCACTTCGCTCGGTGGCGCCCACAGGGCGCGGTTGATCGGCGCGGCGAGGACCTCCCATGTTCCGATCAGAACGACGAACGTCATCGCGCGGATGCCCCAGACGACGGCTGGTCGGTCGAGCACGCGCCTGCGCCGCTCGCGAGTGGCGAGGACACGCGGCGTGGCGGCTGCAGCGGTCATCGCGATGTCGCAACCTCCGTCCACGACGCCGTGGCGTGCTGGAAGGCACGTAGGCCCGCCGTCACGAGGAGACCGAAGAAGCCCACGGAGATGATCCCAACGAAAAGCTGATCTACCAGGAAGAACGTGCTGTAGTCGATGAGCTTTCGACCGATCCCCGTGATCGATGCGGTCATCTCGGCGACGATGACGCCGCCGAGCGCACGGGAGATCCCCAGGCGAAGCCCGGTGAACAGGTAGGGAACGGAGCTCGGCACGATGATCGTGAGGAGTCGCTGGCGCGGACTGGCGACGAAGACCCGGCCGACCTCCAAGAGCGCGTGGTCGACGTTCCGCATTCCCGCGTAGATGTTCACGATCATTGGGAAGATGGCGGACAGCACGACGATCGCGACGCGCAGCTGGAAGTCGAGGCCGAGCCACAGTACGAGGAGCGGGATGAGGGCGATGCGTGGCGTGACGTAGAGCGCGTTCACGTACGGGGCGAGCACGATGTCCACGAGCCGGACGCGCCCCATCGCGACGCCGATCACGATCGCAAGCGGTATCGCGATCGCAAGGCCGGCGACGTACCCGATCAGCGTCGATGCGAAGGCCGGAACGATCTGGGGAAGGAAGATCCGAACAGCCGCGACAGCGATCTCGCTCGGGAACGACGCGAACAGCGGCTGTCGCCGGCCGAGGAGCTCCCAGACCGTGAGCACCACAGCAAGCGAGATGATCGCCACGACCTGGCGGCGCCCGAAGGTGCGGTGGGGACGGCGGCGCCGGGGCGCGTTCAAGACCGGCGCC
>JANXXG010000033.1 GCA_025350745.1 Chloroflexota bacterium
TCCGGCGCGGGGACGCCGCTGGTCCCGCCGCTCGTCCAATCCGTCGCCTTCGACTACGGCTCCATGGCCGAGCAGGACGCGATCTTCGCGAACGAGCGACCGGGCTGGGTCTACGGACGCTACGGGACGCCGACCACGGCCGCGCTCGAAGGTGCGCTCGCGTCGCTGGATGAGGTCGAGGACGCTGTCTGTTTCGTGTCGGGCATGGCCGCGATCGGGACGTTGTTCGGCGTGGTCGCCGCCGCTGGTGGCCGCATCGTCGCCCAGGAAGACACCTATGGCGCGACCCGCGCGATGCTGCAGCGCTTTGTGACCGAGCGGCACGCCGACGTCGCCTTCGTCGATCCGACCGATCTCGCGGCTGTCGATCGCGCCCTTGCCGATCGTCCGACAGGCCTGCTGTACGTCGAGTCCATTTCGAATCCGCTCCTGCGGGTCGCGGACGTCGGCGCCCTCGCCGAGCGGGCGCACGCGTCGGGCGCGAAGCTGTGTGTCGACGCGACCTTTGCCACGCCGGTCTTGTACCGGCCGGCCGGGCTCGGCGCCGATCTCGTGCTGCACTCGCTCACCAAGTACATCAACGGCCATGGCGACGTCATGGGAGGCAGCATCGCCGGACTGACGGCGGAGATCGACCGGTACCGCGAGCGCGTGATGAGCGACGGCGCCTACTTGCCGCCGCACGAGGCCTGGCTCACGATCCGGGGCATGCGCACGCTCGAGTTACGGATGACCCGCCAGTGCGCCGGCGCCGTCGCGCTCGCGACGCACCTTGATGGCCATCCAAAGGTGGCGCGGGTCTTCTATCCCGGTCTGAAGACCCATCCGCAGCACCAGCTCGCCTCCGACCAATTCGGGGAGCGCGGCGGTGGCGTGGTCACGTTCGCGCTGAAGAACGACAGCCGCGAGGCCGCATGGTCGTTCCTGGACGCGCTCCAGCTTGCCGCCTCCGCGACGACGATGGGGGACCTGTTCACCGAGGTGCTTCACCCGGCGACGGCCTCGCACCGCCACATCGACCCGGCGGAACGCGCGCGTATGGGGATCACCGACGGCACGGTACGGGTATCGGTCGGGATCGAGGAACCGTTCGACATCGTCGGCGATATCGACCAGGCGCTGGAGCGCGTCTAGGGTCGGCTCCTGGTCCCCTCGCTAGTGCTCGAGCCGCAGGTGCTCGAGCACCTCGGCCATGACGCGGCAGTCGATCTCGTTGTAGCGACCGACCTCTTTCATCAGGTCGACGTCCGCCATATCGATCCGATCCCGGTCCGCGATCGTTGCAGCCTCCCACGCACCGGCCATCGCGCCCGTCCCGTCCGCGAGTCCGTCGCCCCAGTCCGTCTCGATGAGGCCATGCGACTTCATCGCCCGGGCAACGGCCTTGAGGCCAAAACCCCGCGCGCCGCGGACAACGACCGGTGCCGGATGCACGATCCGCTCGAGCAGGTCGTACCAGGCCAGCAGCGGCCACGGGCGATCGGGGTGGCGGGCGCGAGCGGAGTTGTAGGCACCCTCCATGAAGGTCGTCTCGGCCGGTGACCAGTGGAAGATCCGCACCTCGCCGGGCCCGGCAAGCCCGGCACCGATCGCGGCCTCGGCGACGTACGCGAGCCACGCGTCGATCATGCCGGCCTCGGCCGCTGCCGTGAGGGCCCGCGCGGTGAACTGCCGGAAGGCCCACCGACCGCCCACGTAGCTGCCGCACCCGATCTGGAAGATGAGCGACTGTCCGCCCTTCCGGGGGAACGTCGAGAAGTCGTCATTGAGGTCGTTCACGGTCTCGAAGTCCACGTAGAGCTCGACCGGCGCGCGTTCGCGCCACCGTCCGCCGTCGATGTCGATGTGCGCCGGCCGGACCGCAGCGCCGTTGTCGCGGTTCACCGCGACCAGCGCGTCGAACCTCGGGGCATGCGCTTCCCCGGTGATGCCGAGCCAGTCGGCCGAGATCCGCGGGTCGTCCCAACGGGTGACCCCCCTGGCATGGGCCCGCTCGCGCATCGCCGTGCTGACGCGCCAGAGGAGCGTGAGGTCGTGCAGCTCCTCGGCGATCTCCTTTTTCGCCTCGTGCCACGGGTGATCGCGGTCGTTCTTCATGTTCGGCCAGAGGGCCTCGAGGGTCGGCATCGGCGACACCTGCCAGCCCGCGCCCTCGACCCGCACCCGCCGGATCCACGCTCGGCCCTCCGCGACCACATCGGCCAGGGCCGCGTCGCGCGACCGGACGTAGGCGTCGGCGGGGACCCGGGCGAGCTTCTCCCAGCAGATGTCGCCGCGACCGGTGTTGCCCTGTCGCCACGCTCGGCCCAGCAGGTACGCGAACGGCGCGACGTGACCCTGGACCCGGCTGAGCATCTGGTTGTAGGTCCAGACCTGGGCGCTGGCTGCGAGATCGCTCGACATCGAGAGGCCGCCGTCTTTCAGGAGGTCCAGGGTGGAGAACTTCACGTCGATGACCCGGTAGTGCCAGGCGGAGCCGTGGAGCGCCGGCGCCGGGACGCCCGGGTCGTCGCCTTCGGTGAACGCATCGCCGCACAGCGTGGCCAGCACGTCTGAGCGAACAAGCAGATCGATGCGCCCGTAGGTCCGCGTCTGCGGGTCGCGCAGGAGGCCCTGCGCGATCACACGCTCACCGCGCTCCATCGCCGCGACCGTGGCGTGCGCAGCGGCGAGCGACCGCGCATCGCGGCTTTCGACCTCGATCCGCGTCAGACCGACCCGCTCGTCGAGGTCCGCGAAAACGCGTTCCTCGAAGCGCTTGCCTTGCGTGGCGAGGAAGCGCTGGAAATCAAAACGCTCGTCGTACCCGGCGCGCTGGTCGTCGCGTGCGAGGCCACGCTCCCCGCCATAGCGGTCCAGCCAATCCAGCAGCGGGTCATTGGCGGCCCAGTTCCGCAGCGCGCTCGCGGAGACCCAGTCGTCCCAGTCGGCGTCGGTCGTCGGCAGCACAGTGTTCCCGTCATCCCGGGTGACGAGCGCGTTCGCCCCTCGGACCAGTCGGCCGATCGCGAGCGAGAGGGTGAGCTGGGCCGGCTCCCGCTCAGCCATGGACGAGCGCCGTCAGGCCCGACAGGTCCGCGGCCTGGACGAGCGGGGTCGCGTCGGAGGGCATGGCCGCGCCGAGGCGGTTCGCCCAGTAGACGTCCATGCCCGAGCGCGTCGCGCCGCCGACATCGTGCGCTGAGCCGGCGACGAAGAGCACCCGTTGGCCCTCGAGACCGAGCGCAGCGAGCGCGGCGCGATAGGGGCGCGGATCCGGCTTGTAGGCGCCCGCGGCCTCCGCGGTCATGACGAGGGCGAACTCGCCCGCTCTGCGCGCAGCCGCCTCCCCGAGTCGGATCGAGCAGTTCGTCACGATGAAGCGCGGCAGCGGGCCGAGCGCTGCGAGCGCCGCGGCCGTGTCCGGCCACGGATGGGACTCGTCCCAGTGAGCGAGGAGCTGCTCCGCCTGCGCGGCCCCGACGCCGACGGCCGTCGCGCTTTCGCGCACGAGCGTCGCGAAGTCCCGATACGGCCTCCCGCGCAGGAGCCGTTGACTCTCCGCGTGCCAGCGCGTGCCCCGCTCGTCGTCGCCGGCGGATCGGCGCCACAGCGGGAGCGTGTCGAGGAGCGCCGTGAGCAGGTCGAAGCCGACCGCGTCATATCGGGGCATGCGTCTAGGCTACGCGGCGATGGCGCGCTTCATCGTCGAGGGCGGGACGCCGCTGCGCGGCGAGATCACGGCGAAAGGGAACAAGAACTCCGCGTTGCCCCTCATCGCGGCGAGCCTTCTGACGAGCCAACCCGTCATCCTCCGGAACCTGCCGCGGATCCGGGACGTGAAGGGCATGCTCGAGATCGTGACGACGCTCGGCGCGACCGTCGAATGGCTGGACCCGCAGTCCGTGAAGATCTGCGCCGCCAACGTGAACCAGACCACGATCGACCCGAAGCTCTCGCGAGAGATCCGCACGTCGTTGCTCTTCGCCGGGCCGATGCTCGCGCGCTTCAAGAAGGTCCGGCTCGGGCTGTCCGGCGGCGACGTCATCGGCCGGCGCCGCACCGACACCCACTGGCTCGCGTTGCAGCGATTCGGCGCGACCTTCACCCACGACCGAACGGGGTTCGG
>JANXXG010000043.1 GCA_025350745.1 Chloroflexota bacterium
CGATGTCGAGGTCGATGGCGACCTCGAGCTCACCGGCGTGCAGAAGCATTTCGACGGCAGCTACCCGGTGCTCTTCAACAACGTGAAGGGGTACCCGCACGCCCGCGCGATCACGAACCTCTTCGCGAACATGGAGATCGTCAACCGCTACTTCGGTTGGAAGGATGGTCCGGACCGGACCCGGAAGCTCGCTCACGCGCTCACGCACCCGATCCCAGCGGAGATCGTCCCCCAGGATCAGGCACCGGTGCAGGAAGAGATCATCACCGACCCGAAGAACGTCAATGACTTCATCATGGCGATCCGCCATACCGTCCTTGAATCCGAGATCACCATCGGCAGCGGCAACAGCGTCGTCATCGGCGACGTCTTCCATGGCGGTAGCCACATCGGGTACAACCGGATGAACTTCCGCTGGGGCAACATCGGCACCTTTCAGCCCGCCCCCGGCAGTCATATGTGGCAGATCATGACCGAGCACTACAACGACCCGAAGCCCGTGCCGTTCACCATGGCGTTCGGCGTCCCGGTCGCGGCGACGCTTCTCGCGGGCGGCGGCTTCGATTACGCGGTGCTGCCGCGCGGCGGCGACGAGCTTGGGGCCGCGGGCGCGGTGCAGGGGTTCCCGATGCGCTACGTGAAGTGCCGCACGATCGACGCGTACACGCTCGCCGACGCCGAGTACGTCCTCGAGGGCGAGTTCTATCCGCAGGACAAGCGCTATGAAACTGCGGAGTCCGAGAAGGCCGACGTGCAGGGCCGCTTCCATTTCCACCCGGAGTGGGCCGGCTACATGGGCAAGGCGTATCGCGCCCCGACCTTCCACGTGAAGGCCGTGACCATGCGCAAGCGCGCGTCGAAGCCGGTGATCTTCCCGCTCGGCGTCCACATGCTCGACTGCCACAACATCGACACGACCGTGCGCGAGTCCGCGATCTATGAGCTGTGCGAACGTCTCCAGCCCGGGATCGTGCAGGACGTGAACATCCCGTACCCGATGACCGACTGGGGCGGTTGCATCATCCAGCTGAAGAAGCGGAACAAGTGGGAGGACGGCTGGGCCCGGAACTTCCTCGTCGCCGCGATGTCCTGCAGCCAGGGCATGCGCCTCGCGATCGCCGTCGACAGCGACATCGACATCTACAACATGGACGAGATCATCTGGTGCCTCACGACCCGGGTGAACCCGCGCACCGACATCCTGAATCCGCTGTTCGGCGGCGTCGGCCAGACGTTCATCCCCGAGGAGCGGCTCACTGCGGGCGACAAGCAGTGGACCGGCATGAACACGCGCTTCGAGGGTGGCATGGCCATCGACGCGACGATGCCGTATGGCTACGAGAATGACTTCATGCGGCCGGTGTACCCCATCGACCGCGTCGATCCTGCGAAGTGGTTCGACGCCTCCGAGATCGCGGATGCGAAGTCGATCATGCACGGCTGGGTCGAGACCCTCTCCCGCTACGGTCGCTAAGGCGGAGGACCCGAGCGTGGTGTCCCCGACCCTCCTCGGCGGTTGCCGGGTCCTCGACCTGGCGGACCTGTCGGGCGCCGTGTGCGGGCGGATCCTGGCCGACCTCGGTGCCGACGTGGTGAAGATCGAGCCGCCCGGGGGCGAGGCGGACCGGCTGCGGCCGCCGTATCTCGCCGACTCATGGGGTGGCACAGAGAACCTCGAGCGGTCGATCCCCTGGATCGCTGCAAACGTGAACAAGCGCGGCATCACGCTCGACCTCGGCTCCCCTGAGGGCAGAACGCTGTTCGAACGGCTCGCGGCCACCGCGCGGATCATCGTGGAGTCCTCGCCTCCCGGGCGGTTCCGCGCGCTCGGGCTCGAGGACGCGCTCGCCGGCGCGATCGTCGTTTCGATCACCCCCTACGGTCAGGACGGCCCCCTCGCCGATGTCCAAGGATCGGATCTCGAGGTGACGGCCGCGAGCGGCAGCCTCTGGCTCGCCGGCGAAGTGGGCCGAGCGCCCGTCCGGACCACCCAGCCGCAATCCCCGTACTGGAGCGGCATGTACGGCGCGATGGGCGCGCTCGTCGCGCTGCAGGCAGGACCGGCGCAGCGGGTGGACGTCTCGGCGCAGGCGGCGATGACCACGGTGCACCCGCCGGCGCCGGTATGGTGGGACATCGCCGGCGAGGATCACGGCCGCACCGGACCATTCCTCCTCGGCCGCAGCGTCGTGGGATCGCGCTTCCGGAACCTGTGGGCCTGCGCTGATGGCTTCGTCAGCTTCGCCATCCAGGGCGGTCCGATCGGCCGCCACACCGGCCGGATGCTGACCGAATGGATGGCCGAGCGCGGTGCGGTGCCGCCGGTCCTCGCCGCGATCGATTGGAGCGCCTTCGACAACACGACGCTGACCCAAACGGTGGTCGATGCGCTCGAGGCAGCGATCGCGCCGTTCCTTCGCACGCTGACCAAGTCCGAGTTCTATGCCGCGGTCGTGAAGCGCAAGATGCTCGGCTACCCCGTGGGCGACGCGTCCGACGCGCTGACCGATCCGCAGCTCGCCGCGCGCGACTTCTGGCGCACGATCTCGCCGGTCGAGGGCCTGCCGCCGCTCGCGTTCCCCGGTGGCTTCGCGCTGTTCGACGGCGAGCGGCCCGAGGTGACCCGGTCCGCGCCGCGGCCGGGCCAGCACAACGCGGAGATCTACGGCGAGCTGGGCGTCGGTCCGGCCGACCTCGCGCGGCTTCACGAAGCGGGCACGGTGTGACCGAGCTCGGCACGCGGCCGGCCACGGTGCCCGACGCGGGCGCGCTCGCGGGGCTCCGCGTCGTGGAGATGGGCTTCGCGGCGGCGGGTCCGCTGGTGGGGAAGTACCTCGCGAACTTCGGGGCGGAGGTGATCCGGCTCGAGAGCCGGATCGCGGCCGACGTCTTCCGCAGCACCTATCCGCCGTTCAAGAATGGCGTCGTCGATGCCGACCACGCGGGCATGTTCGCCTTCTACAACGACGGCAAGATGAGTGCGAGCCTCAACCTCAAGCACCCCAACGGCAAGGCACTCGCGCGAGCGCTCATCGCGCAGGCCGATGTGTTCGTCGAAAGCTTCACGCCGGGCACTGTCGCCCGGCTCGGCCTCGATGCGGCGTCTCTCCGGGAGGAGAGCCCCGGGCTCATCATCTTGTCGAGCTGCAACCAGGGTCAGACCGGACCGCATGCGTTCCATCCCGGGTACGGCAGCCAGCTGACCGCGCTCGCCGGTTTCGTGCAGCTGCTCGGCGACCCAGACTCGACACCCGTGCTCCTCTACGGCCCGTATATCGACTACATCGCGGTTGGCTATGGCGCGATCGCAGTCCTCGCTGCGCTCGAGCGACGCAAACGCACGGGCGCCGGCTGCGTCATCGACCTCTCCCAATACGAGGCGGGCCTCCAGTTCCTCACGCCGTCGATCCTGGAGTTCGCCGCGACCGGCCGGATACCGCAGCGCAACGGGAACGCGGATCCGGTCGCGTCGCCCCACGGTGTGTATCGCTGCGCGGGTCCGGACCGTTGGGTCGCGCTCAGCGCGTGGAACGACGCGGAGCGCCGCACGCTCCGTTACGCCATCGATGCCGAAGGCCCGGATCTGGACGCGTCCGTGTCCGCGTGGACCGCGATGCGTCCGCGCGACGACGTCGTCGCAACGTTTCGCGCGGCGGGCGTTCGCGTGGCGCCGGTGCTATCGATCTCCGAGCTGTTCGCTGATCCGCAGCTGGCCCACCGCGGCATGTGGCCCAGGGTGACCCATCCGGCCATCGGCCCGATGCGGCTCATGGCGCCCCCGTTCCGCCTCTCGGCGACACCGAGCCGCCAGGAGCGGCCCGGACCGGTCTTCGGCGCGGACAACGATCACGTCTTCGGCGAGCTCCTCGGGCTGACCGGCGAGGAACGCCGTAGCCTCGCGCGTGATGGCGTCTTCGACTAGCTCCCCGAAGGGGGAGATCGAGAAGCGAAAGGCCGAGCACCTTCGGCTGGCGGCCGCGGGCGACGTCGAGACCAGGCGCGCTCCCGGTTGGGGTGACGTCCATCTCATCCACGATGCGCTGCCGGTGACCGATGCGGCGCGGATCGACATCGGAACGACGCTCCTCGGCCACACGCTGTCGCTGCCGCTCGTGATCGCGGGCATGACCGGGGGCCATGACGGCGCCGAAGGCTTGAACGCAACGCTCGCGGACGCGGCCCAGCGTCACGGCATCGCGATGGGCGTTGGCAGCCA
>JANXXG010000210.1 GCA_025350745.1 Chloroflexota bacterium
CTGGCGCCGCGAGGTCGTCACCTGCTACCCGGAGTACTACCGCTGGAACCAGTGGATGTTCCTGAAGTTCCTGGAGAAGGGCCTCGCGTACCGGGCGACGGCGCCGGTGAACTGGTGCCCCCGCGACGAGACCGTGCTCGCGAACGAGCAGGTCATCAACGGCCTGTGCGAGCGCTGCGACACGCCCGTCGTGAAGAAGGATCTGACCCAGTGGTTCTACAGGATCACTTCCTATGTGGAGGAGCTGCTGAAGTTCGACGGACTGGACTGGCCCGACCGCGTGCGCGTGATGCAACAGAACTGGATCGGCCGGTCCGAGGGCGCGGAGGTGGAGTTCCCGGTCGAGGGCCACCAGGACGTCGTCATCCGGTTCTTCACGACCCGGCCGGACACGATCTACGGCGCCACGTTCATGGTCCTGGCGCCCGAGCACCCGCTGGTCGCCTCGATCACCAGCCCGGGGCAGAAGGAGGCGATCGCCGCGTACATCGAGGGAGCGCGCACCGCATCCGAGATCGAGCGCACCAGCGCCGAGCGGCCGAAGACCGGTGTCGCTACCGGCGCGTTCGCGACGAACGTGTTCTCGGGACAGCGCATCCCCATCTGGATCGCCGACTACGTGCTCGCGAGCTACGGCACCGGCGCGATCATGGCGGTCCCCGCGCACGACGAGCGCGACTTCGCGTTCGCGACGCGATACGGACTTCCGATCAAGGAGGTCATCTCGGCCGACGGCGTCGAGCATCCGGCCCTCGAGGCGGCGTACACCGGCCCGGGTCAGATGGTGCGGAGCGGCCCGTACAGCGGGACCTCGAGCGAGGTGGGGAAGAAGGCCATCGCCTCCGAGGTGAAGAAGACCGGCATCGGGAAGCCGGCGGTGACCTACCGCCTGCGCGATTGGCTGATCTCCCGTCAGCGCTACTGGGGCACGCCCATTCCGGTCGTCTACTGCGACACGGACGGCATCGTTCCGGTGCCCGAGGAGCAACTGCCGGTGATCCTGCCCCGCGACGTGCAGTTCACCGGCCGCGGCGGATCCCCGCTCGCGCAGGTCGAGTCGTTCGTGAACACGACCTGTCCGACGTGCGGCGGACCGGCGAAGCGCGAGACCGACACGATGGACACGTTCGTCGATTCATCGTGGTACATGTACCGCTATCCGGACCCGACGTACGCCGCGTCCTTCATGAACCCCGAGGTCGCGAAGAAGTGGCTGCCGGTACGTCGGTACACGGGCGGCATCGAGCACGCGATCCTGCACCTGCTCTATGCGCGATTCGTGTGCAAGGCCCTGCGCGACCTTGGGCACCTGTGGTTCGACGAGCCGTTCCTGCACCTGCGCAACCAGGGAACGATCGTCTTCCAGAGCCGGAAGATGTCCAAGTCGCGGGGCAACGTCGTCGCGCCCGACGAGTACGTCGCGCGTTATGGGACCGACACGCTGCGCCTCTTCATGATGTTCATGGGTCCCTGGACCGAGGGCAACGACTGGGACGCCTCCGGCATCGAGGGCACGCGTCGATTCCTGAACCGGGTGTGGACGATCGGGCTCACCGAGCGCGCCGCGGCCGGGGCGCGCGACCCGGAGCTCGACCGGACCGTCCAGCGGACCATCCAAAAGGTCACCGAGGATCTCGAGGCGTACCACTTCAACACCGCCATCGCGGCGATGATGGAGCTCACGACGGCCGCGTTACATGTGGACGGCCCGAGCCACGATGCGGCCGTCGACGCGCTCGTGCTGCTGCTCGCGCCCTTCGCGCCGCACATCTCCGAAGAGCTCTGGCAGCGTCGCGGCGGCCAGGGGTCCGTGCACGCGCAGTCGTGGCCGGCCTTCGATCCGGAAGGCCTGCGCCCGAGCATGGTCACGGTCGTGGTCCAGGTGGACGGCAAGATGCGCGATCGCATCGAGCTTCCGGCCGCGGCGGGTGATGCCGCGATGAAGACGGCGGCTCTGGCGAGCGCGAAGGTCAGCTTGGCGATCGCAGGGAGGGCCGTCGACCGCCTGATCGTGGTGCCCGATAGGCTGATCAACATCGTGATGAAGCGTTGACCCCGCCCGAGATCCGGCTCGCCGCGCTGTGCGATCACGCCGTCGTCGGCCAGGACGGCAAGGTGAGCATCATCGGGGTGTTCCGGAACATCAGCGTCACCGGACTCCCGGCGCAGCACCCCCGGATGTTCCTCGTCGCGATCCTTGGCCTCGACGCGGGCACCCATCAGGTCGTTGTCCGTCTGCGCAAGCCCGACGGCGGCCAGTCGATGCCGAATGCCCCCGAGCTTTCGGTGAATGCGATCGCCGGCCAGGACGTGAACGTCATCGTCGAGCTCAACAACCTGAGCTTCGCCACGTTCGGGACCCATCACTTCGACCTCGAGATCGACGGGGAGACCGCAGGCGCGCTCCCGGTGTCGATCGTCCAGATGGCCCAACCCCAGACCGGGAAGCGCGCCAACTAGTACCGGCCTCGCGTCAATGGCCGGATCGGCCGATGGCGACCTGCCCCGACGGTCCAGCACCCTACGGTCACCGTGAAACGCCGCCTCGTCGGTCTCCTGGTCGTGCTCTGCGCGCTCTGCCTGTTCTGGGGACTGTGGGCGGTCGCCGCCCAGCTCGCCGGCGCGCACGACGACCGGCCCGAGGTGCAGCTCGCGGCCGAGCCGACCGCACCACCACCAC
>JANXXG010000052.1 GCA_025350745.1 Chloroflexota bacterium
CGGCGATCGAGCGCATCGAACGCAGCGTCGAGCGCGCCCGCGCGATCGTACGGGAGCAAAAGCCCCACACCGAAGCGAGCATGGCCTTCCACGTCGCCGTCGCGGACGCCGCGGGAAACGAGCTGCTCGCGGCGACCATCGGGGCGTATCGCGACCTGCTGATCCAGACGCTCTTCGCCATGCGCGACGTCCGCTCGGCGAAGGTGACCCAGAAGGCCCACGAAGAGATCCTTGACGCGATCAAGTCGCACGACCCCGAGGCTGCGCGCAGTCTCATGCTGGCGCACCTCCAGGACTTCGAGAAGCGGCTGCGGCGTTGGCTTGCCAGCCAGGAGCACGCCGATGTCGCGGACCGCGCGCGACGCCCCGCGCGCACCGGCTGATGTGACCGCGGCCCGGCGCATCGTCGTCGCGATCTCCGGCGCCTCAGGTGCGATCTACGGGGTTCGCGCGCTCGAGGTGCTCAGGGCGGATCCGAGCGTCGAGATCCACGCGATCATCTCGAAGGGCGCGCGTGCCACGATCGAATACGAGACCGACCGTAGTGTCGGCGACGTCGCGAAGCTCGCGCACGTGCTGTATGAGGAAGGTGATCTCGCGGCGGGCCCGGCAAGCGGGACGTTCCAGACAAGCGGGATGCTCGTGGCGCCGTGCAGCATTCGCACGATGAGCGCGATCGCGCATTCGCTCAATGACAACCTCATCGTCCGCGCGGCCGATGTGCACCTCAAGGAGCGCCGGCCGCTCGTGCTCATGGTGCGCGAGACCCCGCTGCATGCCGGCCATCTCAAGTCGATGCACGAGCTCGCCCTCTATGGCGCGACGATCCTGCCTCCGGTGCCCGGGTTCTACGTCCTTCCGAAGACGGTGGCGGAGATCGTCGATCACAGCGTGGGGAAGGCCCTCGATCAGCTCGGCATCGCGCACGAGCTCTTCGAGCGGTGGAGCGGCCCGAAGCGCTAGGAGGCCCCAGGCTCCGGCGCGGCGTCGCGCGTCACGAGCCACTCGGCGCCCGGGATCATGCCCGCGGGGACCTCGCCGGCTATCGCGCGCCGGACGGCGTCGGCCTTATCGCGACCAGCGACGAGCACGATGACGCGCCGGGCCTCGCGAAGCGCACGAAGGGTGAGCGTGACGCGATCGGAGGGAGGCTTTGGCGCGCCGTGCACCGCAACGACGTAGGTCGACGCACCGAGCGCAGCGTTCCCGGGGAACAGTGATGCGGTGTGGCCATCGGGACCGATCCCCAGGAGGACCAGATCCATCGGAGCCGCGGCCACGAGCCCCTCGTACCGCGCCGCCGCCTCCTCGGGCCCGAGCTCCGCGGCCATGCGATGGATCGATGCCGGAGCGACGTGCTGAAGCAGCGCACGTCTTGCGAGCTCGTAATTGCTTTCGGCGTCGAACGGCGGAACGCAGCGCTCGTCACCGAAGAACACGGTGGTCCGGCCCCACGCGAGGTCGCGCTTCGCCAGGAGCTCGTATGCGCCGCGGGGCGTCGAGCCGCCCGCGAGCACGAGCCGCGTCGCCTGCCGCCCGGTGATGGTCTCGGCGACCGCGTCCGCCGCAGCGCGAGCGACCTCGCCGGCGGTCGCGAAGACCCGGATCGCCGGTCGCGCGCTCAGGCGAACCGCTTGCGAAGGCGGGGCATGATCTCCGTGCGGTAGAGCTCGAGGAACCGCAGCTGGTCGGGTCCGGGCGCGTGGAACACCAGGTGGGTGAACCCGTAGCCGACGTACTCGGCGATCTGCTCGACGTGCTCCTCAGGGTCGCTCGACACGAGCCAGCGGCTCGCGGCCTTCTCGATCGGCAGGGCCAGGGATCGCCGCTCCATCTCCATCGGGTCCTCGACGCCGGCCTTGTCCTCCGCGGGCAGCGCGAGCGCGGCCCAGTGACGGGTGTCCTCGAGCGCGCGCTTCTTGTCCGGGTCGAACGAGACCTTCATCTCGATCATCTTCTCGATCTTCGTCCCGTCGCGCTTCGCCTTCGTCGCCGCCTCAGCGACCGCGGGGAGCAGGGTCTCCGTGTAGAGCGCCGGCCCCTTGCCGCTCGTGCAGATGAACCCGTCGGCGACGCGGCCCGCGAGGCGGGCGGCGGACTCGCCCGATGCCGCGACGTAGAGCGGGATCGCGTGCTCGGGCCGGTCGTAGACCGTGGCGTTGCGGAGATGGAAGTACTCGCCGTCGAACGTGACCCGCTCCTCGGTCCAGAGCTTGCGCATGATCTCGATCGCTTCCTTGAGCCGGCCGAAGCGCTCCTTGAAGTCAGGCCACTCGATGCCCAGGACCGGAACTTCGTTCATCGACTCCCCGGTGCCGACGCCGAGCATGACCCGACCGGGATTCAGCGAGCCGAGCGTGGCCATCGCTTGGGCGACGATCGCCGGGTTGTACCGGAAGGTCGGCGTCACGACGCTCGTGCCGAGCATGACGCGCGTGGTGCGCTCGCCGAGCGCAGCGAGCCACGCGAAGGAGAATGGCGCATGCCCGTCGGTGTGGCGCCAGGGCTGGAAGTGATCGCTCACGACCACGCTCTCGAATCCGGCGGCCTCAGCCGCGATCGCGAAGTCGAGGAGCTGCCGCGGTGCGAACTGCTCTGCCGACGCCTTGTATCCGAGCTTGATCACGCCCGCACCGCCTGCTTGCCGAAGCCGTCGCGGGTCGCGACCCTGCCGTCGTCGAAGATCGCCTCGCCCCGAAGGAACGTGTACACGGGCACTCCCCGCACCGTCTGCCCCGCGTACGGGGTCCATCCGCACTTGCTCAGCACGTCGTCGTCGGTGATCGTCTTCGCCTTCTTCGGGTCGACAAGGACGATGTCGGCGTCGGCGCCGACCCTGATCGCGCCCTTCTGCGGGTACAGGCCGAAGATCTTGGCCGGTCGCGTCGCCGTCGCGTCGGCGACACGGGCGTAGGACAGCTTGCCCGCGGCAACATCGGTGAGCAGGAGCGACAGGTAGTACTGGGTCGATGGGGTGCCGGTATGCGCCTTCCAGCCATCGGTCCAGCCCGGCTCCTTCTCTTCGCGAAGGTGCGGCGCGTGGTCGGTGGCCATGATGTCGACCGTCCCGTCCGTGAAGCCCTCGTACACCGCCGCCGCGTGATGCGGCGCGACGTAGTACGAGAGCGCGTACG
>JANXXG010000065.1 GCA_025350745.1 Chloroflexota bacterium
CATCGGTGAGCAGGAGCGACAGGTAGTACTGGGTCGATGGGGTGCCGGTATGCGCCTTCCAGCCATCGGTCCAGCCCGGCTCCTTCTCTTCGCGGAGGTGTGGCGCGTGGTCGGTGGCCATGATGTCGACCGTCCCGTCCGTGAAGCCCTCGTACACCGCTGCGGCGTGATGCGGCGCGACGTAGTACGAGAGCGCGTACGACCCGAGCCGCTCGATGTTGGCCCAGTCGTTGTCCAGCCAGAAGCACCACGGGTTCACTTCGGACGTCACGGCCTGTCCCCTGTCCTTCGCCGCCCGCAGCATCTCGACGACGCGCTTCGTCTGAGTGTGCAGGAGATGCAGCCGGACCCCGGTCGCCTCCTGAAGACGGAGCAGCGTACCGACGGCGCTATCCCAGATGACGCCGTCATCGTGGGCATAGGCCTTGGCGTAGGCGCGGAAGTCGCGCTCACCCTTGGCCCAGTACTCCTTCTCGATCGCGTCCATGAGCGACTGGTCGTGGGGGTGGATCATCAGCGGCAGCCCGGTCGCCTTGACCGCCTTCATGCGCTTGTAGAGCTCGCCGTGCTCGTGCAGGCCGATCCCCGGCATGTGCGGGTACGAGCGGCCGGTATCGACCACCATGAAGATCTTGAATGCGAGGATCCCGCGCTCGGCGAGCTTCGGGATCTCGTCGAGCTGCACGCCCGACGCGTTCACGTTCCAGTCGATCTGGGAGCGCTGCCGGTAGATCTCCATCATCCCGTCGAGATCCTTCGCGTTGGTGGGCGCGGGACTCACGTTCGGCATCGCGACGGAGACCGTCACCCCGCCGGCGGCGCACTGCGCGCGATGTGCGCGAGATCCTCTTTGTGCGTGTACCCGGGCTCGCGGTGATGGGAGTGCATGTCGATCATCCCCGGGAGCGCGACGAGGTCCTCGGCTTTGATCTCTCGCGACCCCTTGGTGGCCTTGCCTGGCTCATCGATGGCGGAGATCCGTCCACCGGTGATCGAGATGTCAGCGCGGCGCACGCCGTCTTCGAGCACCGCGGTCGCACCGCGGATCACGATGTCGTTCGTCATACCTTTGTGGACCCTCCGATGTAGCGCACGGTCTCCTCCTGCGTCATCTCGCGGACCTCGATGTCATCGTCCCGCAGCACGAGAGACCGGAGCCACTCGACCATCATCGGGATGACCTCGCCGGCATACTGCTTGTACGCGGCGTAGTGCGTCGTGTTGCGCTGGACCACGAGGCGCTTCGGCGCCTGCGCGGCGGCATAGAGCTGCTCGGCATGGTCCGTCGGCGTGACCGCGTCATCCGCGACGCCGATGACCATCAGCCCGCGGACCCGGGGCGCGACATCGAGCGGCCGGTACTCGAGGATGCCGTGCGCCGCGCTCAGCGGGACCGCGCTCGGGATGCGGGCGTCGACGTCCGCCTTCACCGCGCTCGCGCGCCGCTCCGGCGTCTCGACCATGATCCCTTCGCGCGGATGCACGGTCGTGCCTTTCCCGGTCGCGGAGCGAGCCTTGCGATCGGCATCGAGGCTGGCGAGGAATGCGATCCATTCGTGCTCCTGCCGCATCCGGTGCAGCCAGTCGCGCCCGTCGGCCACGGGCACCTGGCTGATGGTCGCGCGGACGTCAGGTTCGTGGCCCGCGACCAGGACGGCGTTCCCGCCGCCGGTGCCACCGCTGCCGAAGATCGCGGCGCGGGTCGGCTCCATGTCATCGCGCGATCGCATGTACGCGAGCGCGTTGCGCCAGTCCTCGAGCTGCCACGCCGGCGAGATGGTCCCACGGTCGCCTTCGCTGTCGCCGAACCCCCGGTAGTCGAAGATGAGCACCGCGAAGCCTGCCGCGGTGAAGGCCTCGTGGTACGGCTGGTACAGCTTGGCATCGGCGAGGCCGAGCCAGCCGGGGCCCTGGACGATGAACGGCAGGCGCGCACGATCCGGCGCATCCGGCCGATGCAGGAAGCCGCTGAGGCGCGCGCCTTCGCTGTAGAAGCCGACCCGCTCTGTTCTCATGCCGACCCTTCCCGTTCGAGGACCCCGACGAGATCCGCGCATGCGCGACGCAAGTGTTCGCTGTGGACCCGGGCGGCACGCTCGGCGTCCTTGACCCGGATGCACTCCCGGAGCTCAGCGTGATCGTGGAGGGCCCGCTCGCTGTTCTTCATCACGTGGTACCGCTGCACGTCGTCACGGAGGCGGAGGATGAATGCCTGGGTCCGTGGGCGGTCGGCGTAGGCATAGAGCTCGCTGTAGAACGCGCGGCGTGACCGGCGTCCCTGCGCCGGCTCGTCGACCCGGGCGTCCATCTGCTCGGACATGTCGACGATCCGCATGATGTCCGCAGGCGCGAGCGCGGCCACCGCGCGGCGCATGAGGTCGGGCTCGAGCGAGATCCGGATGTCGTAGACCTCGATCACGTCGGCGCGGCTCAGCGAGGCGACCTCGGCGCCGCGCCGCGGGCCGATCCGCACGAGCCCCTCGGCCTCGAGCCGCCGGAGGGCATCACGAAGGGGGATCCGGCTGACGCGGAGCTGGTCGGCGAGCTGCTCCTGCAGCAGGCGCTCGCCCGGCCGGAGCTCGCCGGACAGGATCGCGTCGCGCAGGGCCGTGGTCACGACCTCTTCGATGCTGCGGACATCGGGCCGGTCGAGCTGCGCCGGAACACCTCCGGGTGGGTGGGCGGCGCTGGTCTGTGGCATCGCTGACCCTCCCCGCGGCTTCGCTCGCCGTACGCTCGGCGGCACGGGCTGCGGGCTAACGGTATTCGGTATACAAAGCGTGGTCAAAGATGGTCAGCCGCTGATGCCCACGATCCGCCGCCCCTTCCTGGTCCTGTTGATCGTCGCGTGTTCGGCGACGACCGCGAAGGGGACGCTCGAGATCGTCTACCCGCCGTACCTCGCCGGCCATGGCTACAGCCTCGCCCTCATCGGCGTCCTCACGTCGCTGTTCGCCGCCCTGCAGCTCGCGTCGCGCCTACCGGTCGGCATCGCGTACCGCGCCGAGCGAGCGAAGCGCCAATACGCGCTCGCCCTCGCGATCTTCGCTGTCGCGACATCGGGCTTCGCGTTCGCGAACGGCCATGCGGTCGCGGTAATCGCGCTCAGCGTGCTGCTCGGCTTCGCGTTCGGCAGCATCGGCACGCTCGGCCTCGCGCTCGCGATCGACGTCACCGGTGGCCGCAAGGCCGGCTCGTCGATGGCCTGGTACACCGCTGCGATCTCGCTCGGCTACGCCCTCGGCTCCGTGATCGGCGGCTCGCTCGCGGGGACGGTCGGCATCCCAGCGACGCTCGGCCTGATCGGCCTGCTCCCGCTGGCCGGTGCCGTCACGATCCTCGCGCTGCCCGACATCGAGGGCGCGCCCCTTCCCGCCGACCGGGGGCGCGGGCTGCGCGGGCTGTTCTCCGCTGCGGGAAAGCTGGATCGCCGGGTCTGGCTCGCGTTCGTGATCGTGATCTACATCAACGTGCTCTCCGACAGCACAGACACGTTCTACCCGGTGTTCGGGCCCGCGATCGGGATCTCGCTCGCCGTCGTCGGCGTGCTCCGCGCGTTCAAGAGCGGGGCCGCGATCTTCATCCGAACGACCGGCGTCATCCTGCTGCGGTTCGTCGACTACCGCACGGTGACGCTCGTCGCCATCGTCGCCGCGGGCGTCGCGACGTTCGCGATCCCGCTCTCTGCGTCGCTCCTTGCGCTGATCCCGATCTGGATCGTGCTCGGTCTGACGCGCGGGATCCTCCGCGCGACGAGCGCCGCGACCATCGCGGAGCTGCGGAACGAAGGTC
>JANXXG010000216.1 GCA_025350745.1 Chloroflexota bacterium
TCTCGCGCCGCTCATGCGTGCAGCGCTTGCCCGATCGCGCGTGGATCCGAGCCGGGTCGTGATCACCGGCGGCGTCGACGATCCGACGCTCGCGGCGCTGTATGCCGGCGCCGAAGCGCTCCTCCATGCGGCCTGGCTCGAAGGCTTCGGCCTCACGCCGCTCGAATCGCTCGCCGCTGGTACGCCGGTCGTGGGTTATCGCGCCGGCGCGGTCGCGGAGGTCGTGGGCGACGCCGGCCTCCTGGTCGACGGGCGGGATCCCGACGCGCTCGGGGAGGCGCTCGTCACGCTGCTCGCCTCGGGCGCGCTGCAGGCAGACCTTCGATCGCGGGCGAAGCCGCGAGCGGCACGGTTCAGCTGGGACCGGGCCGCGGACGACACGCTCGCGGTCTACCGCAGCCTTTACCATCATCCCTGAGCCCGCATCGCGGGCTCCGTGCCTATTAGGGCCTGTTCAGGGCCGCACGACCATCGGACGGGGGAGCATTCGTGTCGCGACGCATCCCACTCCCGCGACTGACCCAGCAACAGCGCATGGCGCGCTGGCAGCGCGAGCGGCGTCAGCAGACGATCATCGTGGTCGTCTTCACGGTGCTGCTCTTCAGCGCTGTTGGACTGATGGTGTGGGCGGGCGCGACGCGCTACTACGACGCCAATCTCAAGGCGATCGTCTCGATCGATGGGCACGATCTTCCGTCGCGGCTCTACAACCACGAGCGCGGGTACGAGCTCGTGAAGTTCTACGCCGACAACGGCATTCCGGTCGGTTTTGAGAACGACCCGCAGATCCAACAGCAGAAGTCCGACTACGACGGCGTCGCGATCAATTCCCTCGCGGAGCAGCTGCTCCTCGAGGCGATCGCTCGCCAGGATCGCTATGTGATCCCGGATGCCGACGTGCGCGCCCGGTACCAGGACGCGTTCAGCCAGTACCGCACCCGGCACGTCCTCGTGAAGATCGACGACACCGCGACGGACAAGGATGCCGCCGCCGCGGCCGCACTCGCGAAGGCCAGCGACGTCGCGAAGCAGCTCAAGGCGGCTCCCAAGGACCAGGACCTCTGGAACAAGCTCGCGACCACGTCCGACGATCCGGGCTCCAAGGACAAGGGTGGCGAGATCGGCTGGGCGAGCAAGGGCAATCTCGTGGACGAGTACGAGGCCGCCGTGAAGAAGCTGGCGCCCGGCGAGATCACCGACCCGGTGAAGACGAACTTTGGGTATCACGTCATCCAGCTCGAGGAGCGTCGCGGTCCGGAGGCGAACCCTCTCGTCCAGCGGTGGCTCGCGAGCGGCTACGGCCTCGACGAGGTCCTTCTGCACACGAAGTACGACATGCTCCGCGAGCACTACACGGAGGTCGCGCGGGCGCAGTCCGTGAAGTCTCCGGCAGAGCAGGTGCACCTGCTCCACATCGTCATCAACCTGCCGGCGCCGACCACCAAGCTGCCGACCGATTTCACGAATGCCCTCAAGAAGGTGAGCGACGTGAAGGCCGAGCTCGCGAAGGGCACGGACTTCGCGGCGGTCGCGAAGCAATACAGCGACGACAAGACCGAGGGCGACGCGGGCGGCGAGATCGGCTGGTTCGCGCGCGGTCAGCTCGACAGCGTGTCCAAAGAGAAGGAGCTCTTCGCGCTCGCTCCAGGTGCGGTGAGCCGTCAGTTCTCGAGCGTCGGCTCGACCGAGTTCTACAAGGTCGTCGAGAAGGATCCGGCGCGCGCGCTCACCGAGGAGCAGACGACCAAGATCCACGACAGCGCCTACGCCTATTGGTTCGACCAGAATCGTCGCCTGCACGGCCTGCAGAAGCTCGTGACGGGGTATGAGTTCGCTCCCTAGCGAGACCCTGCGGGCGGCCCTCGAGGCCTGGCCGGGCGGCGTCGACATCGTGCCCGCCTCCGCGCTCGACCGGCATGCCTTCGCGTCGGCGCGCGCCGTGGCGATCGCGCTCGACGCACCGCTCGACCGAGCATTCCTCCTGAAGCTCTACCCGGCGGCCGTCGTCGAGGCTGCCGAGCGAAGCGCGGCCGATGGCTTCCTCGTGCTGCCGGCGCATGACCCGTATGCGGATCTCGCATCCCTTGGCGCCATTTCGCGTATCGCCGAGCGGCTGCGGGCGCCGGGCGGCTGCCCATGGGATCGCGAACAGACCCACGCGAGCCTTCGGCCGCATCTCCTCGAGGAGGCGTACGAGGCGCTCGATGCGCTCGACCGCGGCGACCTCGCGACGCTGAAGGACGAGCTCGGCGACCTGCTCTTCCAGATCGCGATCCACGCCCAGCTCGCGAGCGAGGCGGGCGCTTTCGATCTCGCGGACGTGTCGCGCGCGATCGGCGAGAAGCTCGTCCGGCGGCATCCGCACGTCTTCGCCGGCACGAGCCTGGACGGGACCGATCTGCTGGTGCAGTGGGAGCAGATCAAGCGCCAGGAAAAGCAGGAGAAGCAGACGACGGTCGCGCCGGCGTCGATCCTCGACGGCGTTCCCCTGAGTCTGCTCGCGCTCTTCGCCGCCGAACGGCTGCAGGAGCGTGCAGCGCGGGTGAAGCTGGTGCCGCCGCGGGTCCAGCTGCCGCTCGACGTCGACGACGAGGAGTTCCTCGGCGAGCTCCTCTTCGACCTCGTGGCCGAGGCCCGCGACCGCGGCTTCGACGCCGACACCGCGCTTCGCGAGGCGAACGCGCGCTTCACCGCTCACGTCGGGCGGGTGGAGGCGCGCGCGCGTGAGGCGGGGCGAGAGCTCGAGTCGTATGGCGATGCGGACATGCGCGCGTTATGGGAGGCGACACGTGACGAAGTTCAAGCGGCCTGACGGGCGCGCAGCCGACGCGCTGCGGCCGGTGACGATCGAGGTAGGTGTCTCGAAGTTCGCCGAGGGCTCGGCCCGCATCTCGTTCGGCGACACGGTCGTGCTCTGCCTCGCGACGCTCACCGACAGCGTGCCGAAATTCCTTGACGGCAAGGGCCAGGGCTGGATCACCGCGGAGTACGCGATGCTCCCGCGCAGCACGCCCGAGCGCAGCCAGCGCGAGAGCATCGCCGGCCGGCCGGGTGGGCGCACCTTCGAGATCCAGCGCCTTGTCGGTCGCGCGCTCCGCACGACCATCGACCTCAAGGCCCTCGGTTCGCGGAGCGTGACCATCGACTGTGAGGTGCTGCAGGCCGACGGCGGCACGCGCACGGCGGCCATCACCGGCGGATACGTCGCGCTCGCGCATGCGCTGCGCAAGATGTCGCCGAGCCCGCTCCGCAAGCAGGTGGCCGCGGTCTCGGCCGGCTTCGTGGCCGGCGAGCTGATGCTCGATCTCGCGTACGCCGAGGATTCGATCGCCGATTCCGACGTGAACATCGTCGCGACGGACAAAGGCGAGCTCATCGAGGTGCAGGGCACCGCCGAGAAGGCGCCGTTCAGTCGCGCCGGCTTCGACGAGGTGCTCACGCTCGCGCTCAAGGGCATCGACCAGCTCCTCGAGGCCCAGCGCCGCGCGCTCGCGTGACGCTGCTTCTCGGGACGCGCAACAAGGGAAAGGTCGCGGAGCTTCGGGCGCTGCTCCGGGGCCTCGATGTCGAGCTGCAGAGCGTCGATGACCTGGCCGATCCGCCGCCCGACCCCGCGGAGGATGCTCCGACCTACGCCGGGAATGCGATCTTCAAAGCGCTCGCCTATTCGCGGGCCACGGGGCTCGCGACGATCGCCGATGACTCAGGCCTGGAGGTCGAGGCGCTCGGTGGCGCGCCTGGCGTTCGCAGCCGGCGGTACTTCGGCGAGGACGTCGCGCCTGCAGATCGCAACCGCATGCTGCTCGCGCTGCTCGACGGTGTGACCGAGCGCGCCGCACGATTCGTGTCCGTGATCGCGCTCGCGCACCCCGACGGCCGAGTCGAGACATTCGATGGCGAGGTGCGCGGGGAGATCGGGACTGCCCCGCGCGGCGCGGACGGCTTTGGCTACGACCCGCTGTTCATCGTCGCGGGTGACGGCCGCACCATGGCCGAGCTTTCGCAGGCGGA
>JANXXG010000114.1 GCA_025350745.1 Chloroflexota bacterium
CGGCCGCCTTCGTGTACGTCGCGAGCGGGACCGCGAGCACGTAGGCCCACGGCTTCGCGGCCAGGCGCGTGGCCACACCACGCTGTTCAGCCGCTCCCCCGCCGTACGCGAACGGGGTGAACCCGGTCTTGAGGGGATCGAGCGCGGACTTCAGCGTGGGCAGCGGATCGATGACGAGCTTGTCCGGCGTGAGCGTGCCAAAGCGCTTGTCCGCCGCGAGCTTGGTCGCGACGTCGGGTGCGATCGGCGCGATCGGCTTGTAGATCAGGCTCTCGGCCTGGTCGCGGTGACCCTTCGTCTCCGAGACCGCCAGGCGGATGCCGTAGTCGTCGAGCAGGAAGCTGTGCGCGCCCGCCCCGACCGAATTGGAATCGGCCTCGACCACGGACCAGATCGCGGTGAGGTTCAGTCGCGAGCGCACGACCGCCACGACCGCTCCGGTCGCCGACCTGACCGGCGCGGAGAAGAACAGCGCCGGCTTGTTCGTGATGACCGAGTAGCTGGGGTCACTGATGTACGGCTGCCCGGTCGTGCTCGGGGTGAGGAAGTACTGGCGGAACTTGACGTCGGTGCCCTCGTCCGTCGCGACGGAGGCCGCGACGATCTTGCCCGTGAGATCGACGACCGCGACGGATTCGTACTCAGCCGATCGCGCGGCCGCGGCCTTCAGTGCATCGCGCGCGGTGTCCCGAAAGGCCGGTTCCAGCGACGCCGCGTAGCGCGCGACATCGGGGATCCGGCTCACCAGCACGATGTCGTCGAGACGGTTCTGCAGGTACGCATCGAGCGCGGCGGCGGTCGACGTCGAACGCTGCTGGATGTTCGTGACGCCGAGATCCGTGAGATCGGTGCGCGTCTTTTGGATGGAGACAACGCTCACGAGCGCGATCGGAACAACGCCGACGACAAGGAGGGCCGCGAGGACCTTCTGCCAGAATCGGAACCCGCCCACGCTGCCGCCCTTGGCCTTCATGGACCGGAGTGTCGCTAGATGAGGGAGCGCGGCCTAGTCATGGCGGATGACCACGTCGTACGCGGAATGACTAGTACCTTCGTTGTATCAGCGCGGTACTCAGCGCGGCAGCGCGGGCCGGGTCGAGCGTCGCGAGTCGCGCATCAGGCCGCGGAGGAGCTTCTTGCTCTCCTCGACCTCCAACCGGTCGGTGTCGGTCATTCCGGTATTGCCCGGGTCTGGGCGCCACCAGCATTCGAAGCCCCAAAGGCGTTCCGGTCCCTGGGGCGCCTTTGCAGCGGGCTCCGCCGAGATCGGCTCGGAGGACGGCTCGGCCGGCAGCGGCTCGGCCACCGCTGGTCGCACGATGCGCAGCCGCGGGACGCCGTACCCCGCGCGACGCGGGTCACCGGTCTCGAGATCGAAGAAGCCTTCGAATACCGCAGCCGCTCCGGTGCGGTCCGGTTCGCCCTCACGGCAGTCCATCACGATCACGCACGGCGTCCCGGAACGCAGCTCGTCGGGACTGACCGCGCGGGGCGGGCGCGGTGGGCGCTTGCGCTGCTGCGGGCCCCGGTCGCGCCGCACGATCCCTCTGGCCTGCGGTGTTGCCTTCGGCTCCGCGGGCGTGCACGTCGGACCCTTGCGGTCGGGACCGCCGCCCGCACCACCGCCACCACGGCGGCGGCCTCCGCGGGAACGGCGACGGCGCGGATCATTCTCCATCGAGGGGGCAGTGTCTCACGCTTACCATTGGCGCGAGGGACAGTGCAGGACAACAACCCGATCCACGACATCTTCGACGAGTTCAAGCATCAGCTGCCGGACATCGACCCTGCGGAGACGCAGGAGTGGGTGGACTCGCTCGACGCCCTCGTGAACGCCGGCGGCGAGCAGCGCGCCCGCTTCGTCCTTTACAAGCTGCTCAAGCGGGCCCGCCAGCTCCATGTCGGGATACCTCCGCTCACCCAGACGCGCTACATCAACACGATCTCGCCGGAGCAGGAGCCCTATTTCCCGGGCGACGAGGCGATGGAGCTCCGGATCCGCCGGCTGATCCGCTGGAACGCCGCCGCGATGGTCCTGCGCGCCAACCACGACTACCCGGGGATCGGCGGCCACCTCGCCACCTACGCGTCCGCAGCGAGCCTCTATGAGGTCGGCTTCAACCACTTCTTCCGGGGCAAGGACGACGGCGACCCCGGCGATCAGGTCTTCTTCCAGGGTCACGCATCACCGGGCATCTATGCCCGGGCGTTCCTTGAGGGCCGCCTGAGCGAGGACCAGCTCGCCCATTTCCGGCGCGAGGTCGTCCCCGGGCAAGGGCTGTCCTCGTATCCGCACCCACGACTCATGCCGGACTTCTGGGAGTTCCCGACGGTCTCGATGGGCCTCGGCCCGCTCGCCGCGATCTACCAGGCACGCTTCAACCGCTACCTTCACAACCGCGGCATCGTCGACACGAGCCGTTCGCGCGTCTGGGCGTTCCTCGGCGATGGCGAATGCGACGAGCCTGAGGCGCTCGGCGCCCTGCGCGTCGCGGCGCGCGAGGGCCTCGACAACGTGACGTTCGTCGTGAACTGCAACCTCCAACGGCTCGACGGGCCGGTCCGGGGCAACGGCAAGATCGTCCAGGAGCTCGAGGCGGTGTTCCGCGGCTCCGGCTGGAACGTCATCAAGGTCCTCTGGGGCCGCGAGTGGGACGATCTGCTGGCCCGCGACGTCGACGGCGTGCTCGTGAACAAGATGAACGAGTGGCTCGATGGCGACTCGCAGCGGATGACGACATCCGACGGCGCATCGATCCGCGAGCACTTCTTCGGTCCGGACGCCCGCCTGCAGAAGCTCGTGGAGCACCTCTCCGACGATCAGCTCCGAACGCTCCGTCGGGGCGGGCACGACTACCGGAAGCTGTTCGCGGCGTACACCGCGGCGGTCGGCCATCGCGACACCCCGACCGTTGTGCTCGCCCAGACCGTCAAGGGCTGGACCCTGGGCCCGAACGTCGAGGCCCGCAACGTCACGCACCAGGCGAAGAAGCTGTCGGTCGCGGAGCTGAAGGTCTTCCGCGACCGCCTCGAGCTGCCGATCCCCGACGACAAGCTCGAGGGCGCGCCGTTCTACCACCCGGGCATGGAGAGCCCAGAGATCAAGTACATGCTCGAGCGGCGGCGCGCGCTCGGAGGCGCCCTGCCGCGCCGGGTCGTGCGCGCCAAGACGCTCGAGATGCCGGAAGCCACGGCGTTCGCGGAGTTCCCGAAGGGCAGCGGCACGACCGCGGCCTCCACGACGATGGCCTTCACCCGGCTCCTGCGCAACCTGTTGCGGGACAAGAACGTCGGTAAGCGCATCGTGCCGATCATCCCCGACGAAGCGCGCACCTTCGGCATGGATCCGCTGTTCAAAGAGGTCGGCATCTACTCGCCGCTCGGCCAGCGCTACGAGCCGGTGGACGCTGACACGTTGCTCCCCTACCGCGAAGCGCTGGACGGTCAGGTGCTCGAGGAAGGGATCACCGAGGCGGGCTCGATGGCCTCGTTCACGGCCGCCGGGACCGCCTACGCGACGCTCGGCGCCCACATGCTCCCCTTCTACATCTTCTATTCGATGTTCGGCCTGCAGCGGACCGGGGACCAGGTCTGGGCGTTCGGGGACACCAGGGGACGCGGTTTCCTGCTCGGCGGGACCGCGGGCCGCACGACGCTGCACGGTGAAGGGCTCCAGCACGACGATGGGCACAGCCACCTGCTCGCCACGGTCCTCCCGAGCGTGCGCGCGTACGACCCGGCGTTCGCCTACGAGACGGCGGTCATCATCGAGGACGGGCTCAAGCGGATGCTCGTGGACAACGAGGACGTCTTCTTCTATCTCACCCTGTACAACGAGAACTACCCGATGCCCGCCATGCCGGAGGGAACAAAAGACGGGATCCTGCGCGGCATCTACAAGTTCCGCGCGGGTCACGGGGGCAGCCGGCGCAAAGTCGCGCTCCTCGGGTCGGGCGCGATCATGCAGCAGGTGCTGCGAGCCCAGGAGCTGCTCGCCGACAAGTACGACGTCTCCGCGGACGTGTGGAGCGTCACCTCGTACCAGCTCCTCCGGAACGAGGCCCTCGAGGCCGAACG
The DNA here is from genome assembly GCA_025350745.1 of Chloroflexota bacterium. GTDB lineage: Bacteria > Chloroflexota > Limnocylindria > P2-11E > P2-11E > UBA4735. Next base: position 4,078 of record JANXXG010000114.1, read on the forward strand.
CTGGAACCGGCTCCACCCCGAGGCCGAGCCGCGCGTGCCCTACATCACCGAGGTCCTCCGTGACGCGGGCCCGGTCATCGCGGCATCCGACTACCTGAAGTCCCTCCCTGACCAGATCGGCCGCTGGAGCCCGCAGCCATTCATCCCGCTCGGGACCGATGGATTCGGCCGCTCCGACACCCGCGAGGCCCTGCGCCGGTTCTTCGAGGTCGACCCCGAGAGCATCGCCGTGGCCTCGCTGCACGGTTTGACGCAGTACGAGCAGTACGCCCCGGCCGACGTCGCGAAGGCGATCGCCGACCTCGGCCTCGACCCGGAAAAGCCCGAACCCCGCACTTCCTAGCCCGAGCTTTCGCGCAGCGCGAAACCCACATTGCGCCCGTCGGCAGGCGGCGCATAATCGCGCGGAATTCGGCGGTGCGGGAGGTCTCGGTGGAAAACGGAGCCAAGCGGAAGATCAATCGGCGAACGGTCCTCAAAGGCGCGGCGGCGGCAGCAGTGGTGCCGATCGCGGCAGCCTGTATCGGCAACTCCGGCGGCAGCGCGACGACCGCACCAGCGGCGAGCGCTGCTGGGAGCGCCGGCGGATCGCCGGCCGCGAAGAAGCTCAGCGGCAACCTGAACATCCTCCAGTGGAGCCACTTCGTTCCCGACTTCGATACGTACCTCGACAAATGGGCGGCCGAGTGGGGCGCCAAGAACGGCGTCACGGTCAAGAT
>JANXXG010000217.1 GCA_025350745.1 Chloroflexota bacterium
AGGGACCCGCCGCGTTCCTCGCGCGGCTCGGTGACCTCTGCCTCGTGGGTGTGGACGCTATGGGCCTTCGTCCCCTCTGGCACGTCGAAACGGACGAGGCGCATGTCTTTACCAGCGAGCGCGGCTTCATCCCGCTCGAGCGATACAGCTCCGACCCTCGGCCCCTTGCGCCCGGCGAGCACGCCGGCCTCGAGCGGACCGCGCGCGGCTGGCGGTATCTCGACGAGACCGCGATCCGCAGACGCTTCGTCGCGCTGCGTGTGAAACGCGGCTGCGCCGACGACGGCGATCGGCTCCGGCTCGACACCGGCGGTCCGGCGGTCGCACCCGCGTCCCTTCCGGCAGGCCCGGCCCGCCGGCCGCACGAGAAGGCGGAACGTCGCGTCGAGGTCGGCGTCATGCCGGACGAGATCGAGGATCTCGCGATCCGTCGCGAGCAGCAGTTCGCCGCGCTCGGCTATGAGCCTGAGGACCTTCGTCAGGCGATGTTCATGGAGGAGACGGCGAACGAGCCGATCGGCTCACTTGGCTACGACGGCCCGCTCGCCGCGCTCGCGACGAAGCGCGCGAACCTCGCCGACTTCCTTCAGGAGACCGTGGCCGTCGTGACCAATCCGGCCATCGACCGCGAGCGCGAGATCGAGCACTTCTCCACGCGCATCGTCATCGGACCCCGCCCGACGATCGATGGCCGCGGCCGGCCGCGACGGTGGATCGAGCTGCGCATTCCGCTGCTTCTCGGCGGGCACCCGAGCGAGAGCGGCATCGCCGCCGATGACCACCGACCGCTCGCGCGGAAGGCCGGCACGTGGCTCCTCGAGGACCTCGTCGGCGAGCTCGGCGTGATGGGTCGGCGCCCCGCGGTCGTGCTCGAGTCGGATCGTGACTGGGAAGAGGACGCGCGCTCCGCGATCGCGCGCCTCGCGCAGGATGCCGTCGACGGCGTGCGCGCGGGCTCCCGCGCCGTGCTCGTCCGGGACCGCGGCGTGCGCTCCGAAGGGCGCGCCTGGATCGACCCGCTGCTCGTTGTCGCCGCGGCGCAGCGGGCGCTCATCGCGCAGCCCGCGCTGAACGGGTCGCTGCGACGCGAGTGCGCGATCCTCCTTTCGGCGGGCAGCATCCGGAATCTGCACGACGTCGTCGTGGGCCTTGGTCTCGGCGCTGACGCGGTGAATCCGTACCTCCTGTTCGAGCATGCCCTTGCGACCAGCGACCCCGACGCGCTCCCGAACCTCATCGAGGCGCTGCGGAAGGGTATCGAGAAGGTCTGCTCGACCCTCGGCGTGCACGAGGTCCGCGGCTACGGACGCGCGTTCTCCGCCGTCGGCCTGGCCCCTGACGTGGCGGCGTTCCTCGGCGTTCGGACGTTCGCTGCGAGCGTGAGCGCCGGCACCGGCTGGGATGCGCTCGCGAAGGACGGCTTCGAGCGCGCGACGATGCTGCGCGATCGGACCCCCGCTCGGCTCGAACCGGCGTTCCGGATCTACCCGCGGGTGTGGAAGGCCGCGCTCAGCGTCGCGAGCGGCGAGAGCCCGTACAGCGCGTACGCCGAGAAGCTCGCGAGCATCGAGGCGGAGCACCCCGTATCCCTGCGCCACGCGCTCGACCTGCGGCCCGCGGGCCCGGCCGTCGAGGAGGCCTCGACCACGGCGGGCGAGCACAGCGCGCCGTTCTACATCTCGTCGATGTCGTTCGGCTCCCAGGGCGAGACCGCATACCGCGCGTACGCCGAGGCCGCGAAGCGGCTGGACATTTTGTGTAATAACGGCGAGGGCGGCGAGCTGCCGGACCTGCTCGGCAAGTATCCGAAGTGGCGGGGTCAACAGATCGCCTCCGGCCGGTTCGGCGTGTCCGCCCTCCTCGCGAACTCGTCGCGTTACCTCGAGATCAAGATCGGCCAGGGTGCGAAGCCCGGCGAGGGCGGTCACCTCCCCGCGCGGAAGGTGTCGGTCAAGGTCGCGCTTGCACGGAACGCCAAACCCGGTGTGGACCTCATCTCGCCGTCGAACAATCACGACATCTACTCCATCGAGGATCTCGCCCAGGTCGTGCGCGAGCTCAAGACGGTGAACCCCGAGGCGAAGATCGCGGTGAAGGTGCCCGCCGTTCCCGACATTGGCATCATCGCGACGGGCATCGCGAAGTCGGGGGCGGACATCGTCACGGTGTCGGGCTACGACGGCGGCACCGGTGCGGCGCGGCAACACGCGCTCCGTCGGGCCGGGCTCCCGGTGGAGATCGGCGTCGTCGAAGCACATCGCGCGCTCGTGCGGAACGGATTGCGTGATCGCGTCGAGATCTGGTGCGACGGCGGGATGAAGAGCGCGCTCGATGTGGTGAAGATGTTGTGCCTGGGTGCCGACCGCGTCGGCTTCGGCACGCTCGCGATGGTCGCGATCGGCTGCACGATCTGCCGCGGCTGCCAGCTGGATACCTGCCACGTCGGTATCGCGACCCAGATCGAGACGGCGGCCGAGGCGGCCGAAAAGGGTCTGAAGCGGTTCGAGCCCCAGGAATTCGAGCGAGCGGTCACCCAGCTGGAACGGTTCTTCGGCGCGATGCGCACCGAGATCGCCCGCCTGGTGGCGTCACTCGGGCTCGAGAGCGTGCGCGATCTCGTCGGCCGGACCGACCTCCTGCAGCAGGTGCGCTCGACCGACCGCCTGGACCTGACGGCGATGCTCGAGCCTGCCGGCGAGCGCGCCGCGTCGGCGTCGCTGGTCGCCGCGGGCGTCATCGCGATGGGCGCCGACGAGCCGCTGTCGGCGATGCACCGCTTCGTCGGCACCGCCGGCGCCGGTTCATTGGCCCGTGCGCGGATCGGTGGCGGCGCGCCGGTGCCGCAGGCGTTGCCGATCCAGTCTTTTCGGAGTGGGTCCGTCGCGGGGAATGGCTTCGGCGCATATCTCACCGACGGTATGTCGCTCGACATCGGTGGCGGCGCGCAGGATGGCGCGGCGAAGACCGCTCTTGGTGGCACGATCACGATCCTCAAGGCTCCGAACGCCGCCGGTGCCTTCGTCGACGGCGCGGTGGGGAAGTGCTTCGCCTATGGGGCACAGCGCGGCCGCTTCTTCGTCCAGGGCGGCGCCGACGCCCGGGCCTGCATTCGGCTCTCGGGCGCAGACGTCGTGTTCGGCGGTGACCTGGGTGGCTTCGCGTTCGAGTACATGACCGCGGGCACCGCGATCGTGCTGGGCGACCCGGGTCGATGGATCTGTTCCGGGATGTCCGGCGGCGTCGTGTTCGTGCGCATCGATGCCGCGCGCGGGATCGACCTCGAGGGCCTCACGGCGCGTCTCGCAAAGGGTGCGAAGGTGCACATCGCCGAGCCGCGCACAGGGGATCTGCCCATCCTGCAGGAGCTGCTCGGTGGCTACGGCCGGGCGCTCATGGGGTCAGGCCAGGAGGCCGAGGCTCGCTCGGTGCGCGCGCTCGCGGCGTCGGCCACGACCGCGCTGCTCGCGATCCGCCCCGGCGGCGACGTCGTGGCGGACCAGACGGTTTCGACCGAGTAGCGAAGCGCCCGGAAACGGGTGCCCGTTCGCAACTCTGGCTCTGCCGACACGGCACTGTCCGCGCGGGAGACCGGGCCTAGCTTCAGCGCATGGACAAGATCGACACCGGCGACACCTCTTGGCTGCTCATCTCGACCGCGCTCGTGATGCTCATGACCCCCGCCCTCGGCTTCTTCTACGGCGGTCTCGTCGGTAAGAAGAACGTGCTGTCCACGCTCACGCACTCGTTCTTCATCCTGTGCCTGATCAGCGTGCAGTGGGTGCTGTGGGGCTACTCGCTCGCGTTCTCGCCGGACACCGGCGCGGGCCTGATCGGCGGTCTTGGGTGGGTCGCGCTCAAGGGCGTCGGCTTCGCGCCGAACCCTGAGTACGCAGCGACGGTGCCGCACCAGGCATTCATGGCCTTCCAGATGATGTTCGCGGTCATCACGCCCGCGCTCATCACCGGTGCGTTCGCCGAGCGGATCAGCTTCAAGGCCTACGTGATCTTTGCACTCGCCTGGGCCACCCTCGTGTACGACCCGCTGGCGCACTGGGTCTGGGGCACCGGCGGCTGGCTGCACACGCTCGGCGCACTGGACTTCGCCGGCGGCACCGTCGTGCACATCTCGAGCGGCGTGTCGGCGCTCGTGGCCGCGATCCTCATCGGCCGGCGTCTCAAGACGAGCGAGCCGCATGACGCGACGATGACGATCCTTGGCGCTTCGCTGCTCTGGTTCGGCTGGTTCGGCTTCAACGCCGGCAGCGCCCTGTCCGCGGGCGGCGGCCTCGCGACAAGCGCCTTCGTCGTCACCAACACCGCGGCTGCGATGGCCGGGCTCACCTGGCTTACGGCCTCGTGGCTCCACAAGGGCCGCCCGAGCGTCCTCGGGATGGCCGCCGGCGCCGTCGCCGGTCTCGTCGCGATCACTCCGGCATCGGGCTTCGTCGACGTCTCGGG
>JANXXG010000148.1 GCA_025350745.1 Chloroflexota bacterium
GGCAACCGCCGCTCGCCACCCAGGGGCCGTGTCGCATGCCCGGCGGCCGGCACGCGTACGTACCGGCCACGAAGGTCTGGCCCAGCGTCAGGTCATGCAGAGCTCCTTCGAGGATGTAGACCTCTTCCCAGAACGCGTGGATCTGCGGCCCCAGTGCGGTCGTGTTCGTTCCCGGCGCAAAGCGGAGGAGTCGGGTGTGGAAGCCCTCACCAGAGTCGGCGAGGACCCGCTCGCTCATCCCTGGAACGCGCGGATCGATCGGTGTCCACGGGACCGACGCGACATCGAAGAACTCGCGCTCGGGCTTGGGCACGCCTCAGCGGCCGGAGTGCGGCTGGACCTTCACCCAACGCGATTCATGCGCGATCGGATCCTCGAGCGGCAAGCCCATCGCGGTGTGCATGGTGTTGTACATCTTCCAGAAGCCCACCGTCAGCGTGATCTCAATGCATTCGGAGGGCGTGAAGTGCTTCGCGAGGTCCGCGCGCATCTCATCCGTCACGCCGGACGGGTCGAGACTCGCCTGGTGCGCGAACGTGAACGCGACTCGCTCGCGCTCGTCTCGAGGCTCGTCGAGGCTCAGAACGCCCGCGAGGTCTTTGTCGGTGTAGCCCCAGCGGCGCTTCAGGGTCACCGCGTGGTGCGTCGTGCAGTACGTGCATTCGTTGTCGCGGCTGACGAGGAACGCGATGCGGTACTTGAACTCCTCGGTCAGAGTGCCCTGTTCGCCGCGCATGACCGCGTTGTTGAATTTCATGAGGTGTTCCGCCGACCAGGGGTTCCACAGGTAGAGCTTGATCGCATATGGAAGGAACCCCATCCGCGAGATGTAGTAGTGGACCTCGGGCCGCGCATTGATCGGCACCTTGCCAAGACCTTCACCCAGGTCTGGATAGGGGATGAAGGATGGTTTGTTGCCTTCCTTCTTGATGTCGGAGGTGATGGGTTCAGGCGCAAGTTCGGTGCGCACGTGGTCCTCCCCAGCCCGTTCTCGTTCGTGCGAGACTGCTGTGTAGTATGCCACACAGCGGCACGCTGACCCAATGAGCACGCATCGCATCCGCTTCACGCTGAACGGCGCACTCGCCGAGACAGCCGTCCCGGCGGATCGACTTCTTATCGACCTGTTGCGCGACGACCTGGGCGCGACTGGGACGAAGAAGGGCTGCGCGATCGGCGTCTGCGGAGCCTGCAGCGTGCTCATCGATGGTGTCCTCCTCTCGTCGTGTCTGGTCCTCGCGCTCGATGTCGATGGCGGTGCTGTGACCACCGTGGAGGGTCTCGCCGCGGCGAACGGCGAGCTCGCGCCGCTCCAAGAGGCATTCATCACGGAGGGCGGCTTCCAGTGCGGTATCTGCACGCCCGGCCAGCTCATCGCCGCGACCGCGCTCCTTGCCGAGCAGCGGCGACCCACGGACGAAGCGATCACCTCGTGGATGATGGGCAATCTCTGCCGCTGCACGGGGTATGCGGGGATCCGCGCCGCGATCCGCGCGGCCTCCGAACAAGCATGACGTTCGACCATCACGGGGCCACGACGCTCTCCGATGCCTTCGATCTGCTCGCCCGACATGGAGACGACGCCTACCTTCTCGCGGGAGGCACCTCGTTCGTGCTTCTCTACCAGCAGGGGCTCATTCGGCCCGGCCACGTGATCGGCCTGCGCGGCGTGCCCGAGCTGCGTGGCATCCACCGCGATGGCCAGGGCCACCTTCGGATCGGCGCGACGACGACGCACCGTCAAGCCGAGACCTCGGCGGTCGTGCGGGCGCATTGCCCGGCCCTTGCCGAGACGTTCGGTCGCGTCGCGACCGTCCGCATCCGTAATCAAGCGACGGTGGGGGGCAACCTCGTCCATGCGGATCCGGCGCAGGATCCGCCGCCGATGCTCATCGCCCTCGGCGCGGCGGTGATCCTCGCCTCACGATCGGGTGTCCGGCAGGTCGAACTCGACGATCTCTTCGTTGACTCGCTCACCACCGTCATTCGACCTGACGAGATCCTGCGCGAGCTCGTCATCCCGCCGCTGGCTGCGGGCACGCGTGCCGTCTATCTGAAGTTCCTCCCGCGTACCGCGGACGACTACGCGACCGTGTCCGTCGCGGCCGTGGCCTCAGGCGGGCGGGTGCGCGTCGCACTTGGTGGCGCTGGCGCGGTGCCGATCCGTGCGCACGCCGTCGAACGCGCGATCGCTGCCGGCGCGACGATCGACGACGCGGCGGCGGCCGTCGATGCCGACATTGATCCGATGTCCGACATCCGCGGGTCAGCGTCTTACAAGCGCCGCATGGCGCGCGTCTGGACCGCGCGCGCGCTTCGCCGGGTGCTGGCATGACGCTGTTCGAGACGCCCGAGCGCCGCATCGAAGGTGGAGACAAGGTCACCGGCGCCGCGCGCTACGCGGCTGACATCACACGTCCCGGGATGCTGCATGCCGCCTTCGTCGCGAGCCCACACGCGCACGCTCGCGTCGTCCGCGTCGAAACCTCGGAGGCGCTCGCGATCGACGGCGTCCGCGCGGTCATCACCGGAGCAGACGTCCGCGGTGCGCTGTTCGGGCGCGTTCTGCAGGACTGGCCCGTTCTCTGTTGGGACACGGTCCGGTTCATCGGCGACCGCGTCGCCGCCGTCGCCGCTGAGACGCCCGAGATCGCGGCGGAGGCGGCGCGCTCGATCAGCGTCGAGTACGAGGAGCTTCCGGCGATTCTGCGTCTCGAGGACGCGCTCCTCCCTGAAGCGCCCATCCTGCACGCCGACGCGGCCGGCTACCGGATGCTCTACGGGCGGCGTGGGGCGTTGCCGCATCCCAACGTCCAAGGTTGGCTCCGCCGCGAACACGGAGATCCGGCGGCCGGATTCGCGGCGTCGGCAAGGATCTTCGAGCATGTGTTCGACGTTCCGCGTGTCCATCAGGGCTACCTGGAGCCACGCGCGTCACTCGTATGGATGGACGGCGACGAGATGCATGTCGTCACGACGAATAAGTCGCCCTTCGCGTTCCGCGATCAGCTGGCAGCGACGACCGGAGTAGGTCGGGATCATCTCGTCATCCACGCGAGCTACATCGGCGGCGACTTTGGCGGCAAGGGGCTTTCGGTCGAGGAGAACGCGCTCTTCTTCCTGGCTCGACTGACCGGGCGCCCCGTCCGGTCCGTGATGCGCTACGCGGATGACCTGCAGGCGACGAACACCCGGCATGCCGCGCGACTCCGGATGCGGACCGGAGTGTCCGCCGACGGTCGGATCCTCGCGCATGAGTCGCACGTCGTCTTCGACGGCGGTGCCTACGCGGCGGGAAAGCCGGTGCCGTTCCTGCAGCCGGCCGACGCTCCGCAGACGCTCGCCGGGTATCACGTGCCCTCAGCCATCATCGAGTGCGTGACCGTGTACACGAACACGGTCCCGGCGGGCCACGACCGCGCGCCCGGTCAACCGCAGAACGCGTTTGCCGCGGAATCACACATCGATCTCATCGCGCGCGAGCTGGGGATCGACCCACTCGCTTTCCGGACACTGAACGCGATCCATGCCGGCGAGCCCGATGTCGAAGGCGATCGCTGGACGACGTCGCGGATGCCCGAAGTCCTCGCGACGCTGCGCCGGGAGTCCCGTTGGGGGCAGGCCCAGCCGCCTGGTCGCGGCCGCGGCTTGGCGATCGGATGCCGTTTCGTCGGCACGGGCAAGACCACGCTGAAGCTGCGCCTCGAGACCGATGGATCCGTCGTCATCCTCCACGGCGTGCCCGATCAGGGCGCCGGCCAGGAAACGGTGTTCCAGCGGATCGCTGCTCGCGAGCTCGACGTGCCGATCGAGCGCATACGGGTCTTGCGCGGCACGACCGCGGAGCGCGCGATCGATCCGGGGATCGGTGCGAGCCGCGTGACGCCGGTCCAGGGCAGCGCCGTCCTCGATGCCGCGCGGAAGCTGAAGGCGCTCCTCGCCTCCGGCGCGCCGGCACCCATCGAGGTGGAGGGCACGGCCGACCACGAAGCACGTGTCTATGGGTCGTACGGCTACGTCGTCGAGGTCGAGGTCGACGCCGAGACCGGCGCGGTGCGGGTCCTGGACGTCGTCCTGGCGGCCGACGTCGGCACGGTCATCAATCCGGTCGCGCTGCAGGGGCAGCTACAGGGAGGGTTTGTCTTCGGGCTCGGACAGACGTTGATGGAAGAGCTCGTCGTCGAGGACGGCCGCGTGATCACGACGAATCTCGGCGATTACAAGATCCCGACCATCGCCGACATCCCGCCGATCCGCATCCACTTGATCACGGACGATCCTGGTCCCGGACCGTTCGGCGCGAAGTCGGTCGGGGAGCTCGCGAATCCGGCGATCGGGCCGGCGATCGCGAACGCGATCTGCGACGCCATCGGCGTGCGCGTGTTCTCGCTACCACTGACCGCGGAAAAGGTGCTGATAGATTCGGCGTGAAGGGGGCAGCCACATGACGACGCTTTCCGTACCGACCGACCTCGAGACGTTCCTCGACCGCC
>JANXXG010000169.1 GCA_025350745.1 Chloroflexota bacterium
CCAGGATCCGGTGCGCTCCGAACGCGCGCCGGGGGAGGAATGCGAACCAGCCGACGCCGAAGATGATCACGAGACCGCTCGTGAACAGCAGCCCGGCGCGGTCCACCGGATGGGTCGTGGGAAGCACGGCGGTGATCGCCAGCACGGCTGCCAGTCCGAACACGATCACGACGCTGGCCGTCCGCACGCGTGCGCGGTACGCGGCGTGGGTGGCGTCGGCCTCAGTCCGTTGCGGCTCCTGCCCGGTCACTGCGGCGCGATCCGCACGATCCGGTCGCCGGAGCCGTTGCTGGTGGTGAGGTACAGGGCCCCGTCCGGCCCGAGGACGATCGACCGGAGGCGGCCGTACTTCTGGTCATACAGCACCTCTTTCGGGACGACGGTCGTACCGGTCACCTCGAACCGGCGAAGGTCCTGCTCCTTCAGCGTCGCGATGAACAGCGAGCCGGACCACGATCCCCAGCGGTCTCCGGTCACGAACGCCGCGCCGCTCGTCGCGTAGGTGGCGGTGCCGGAGGTCCAGATCGGATCGGTGAAGCCGCGGGCGACCCCACCGGTGCCTTCCTGGTCCGGCCACCCGTAGTTCTTACCGGGCGCCAGGATGTTGATCTCGTCGTTCGTCGCGGCACCGTGCTCGACCTCGAACGGGATGCCGGTCCCCGGCTGGAAGGCCAGACCCTGCGGATTGCGGTTGCCCATCGTGTACGCGTAGGTGCGCTTCGTCGCGCCGGGCAGGATGGGATTGTCGTCGGGCACGGTGCCGTCGGTGTTGGTCCGGAGGACCTTGCCGTTCAGGATGGTCGGATCCTGCGAGAGCTTCCCGGCACCGTTCTCGCCCATGGTGATCCAGAGCTTGCCGTCGGGCCCGAACGCGAGCCGGCACCCGTCGTGGATCGGTGCGGCCTGAATGCCGCTCCGGATCACGTAGCCATCGAAGGCCAGCGCGTCGGCGGACGCCTTGTAGCGGAGGATCTGGTTGCGCCAATCGGGGCCATCCCTCCGAGACGCGCAGACGTAGAGAAAGCCGTTCGACGCGAAGGCCGGGTCGAGCGCAATGCCCATCAGCCCTGCCTCGCCCATCGAGTGGATGTCCGGAACGCGCAGCGATCCGAGCTGCTTCGCGTTGGGCTTTCCGCTTTCGAACATGAGGATCGTGCCCATCCGCTCCGTCACGAAGAGGCGGCCGTCCGGCGCGAAGGCGAGATCCCAGGGGACCGAAAGGCCCGACTGAACGACCGTATCGGTGAGGACCGGCGCGCCGCGGAGGCGCAGCGTCTCCCCGGCGAGGCCCGGCCCGCCGGCGCACCCGGCGAGAAGCACTGCCAGCAGGGCGACGCGCGCGAACGTACGGATCTCGCTCACCACCGGCCATTCTGACATCGCGAACTGCGACACTCTCCCTCTTGAGAGTGAGCCCGGCATGAGAGAAGAGCCCCGCCTGGTCGCCGGCCGCCTTGAGGCGAGCCTGCGGATCCCCGATGCGGCCCCGTTGGGCATCGCCGTCGTGAGCCATCCGCTCCCGACGCATGGCGGGACCATGCGCAATCCGCTCGTGGCCGCCATCGCGCGCTCGCTCGCGGCCGCCGGACTTTCCGTCTTGCGGTTCAACTTCCGCGGGGTGGGGGAAAGCACCGGTGAATGGACCGGCGGCGTCGCCGAGGTCGACGACCTTGCGCTCGCGATCACCGAGGCGCGGGCCATCGCGCCCGGCCTGCCCCTCGCGCTATCGGGTTTCAGCTTCGGCGCCGTGACGACCCTTCGCTGGCTCGCGAGCGGCGGCCACGCGGACGCGGTCGCGCTCGTCGGCGTCCCGTTGCGGTCGGTCGCGTTCCAGCCGCACGAGCTGCCGCCGGTCCCGGATGGGACGTTCATCGTCGCCGCCGAGCTGGACCAGTTCGGGACCGCCGACGAGCTTCGGGCCGCGTATCCGCGTGCGCGCATCGCGACGATGCCGGGCGTGGACCACTTCTTCGGCCGTCGACACAACGAGGTCGGGTCGCTCGTCGCAGGCGAGATCGCGACGGCCCTCGGGCTCCCCGGCCAAGACGCATCTCGTATCAAGCATCAAGCATCAAATAGACTGACGCTTCCATGACCGCGGAAACGCCGACATCGACCGTGTCCTCCGCTCCGAAGAAGGCGCGGAAGCGCATCCTCACGGGCGATCGGCCGACGGCGAAGAGCTTCCATCTCGGGAACTACTACGGCACCCTCGCGAACCGCGTCCGCCTGCAGGACGAGTACGAGTGCTTCTTCCTCATCGCGGACTACCACATGCTGACCACGCGGATCGGCGACCTCGAGGAGATCGGCCGGAACATCCGCGAGCTCGTCATTGACTACCTTGCGGTGGG
>JANXXG010000171.1 GCA_025350745.1 Chloroflexota bacterium
GACCCGGAAGCCGGCCTCGCGGGCATGCTTCAGCCCGTGCATCCGGACCAGGAGGAGGCTGCGGTCCTGCTCGCGGATGAGATCGGTGAAGAGCGCCTTCGCGTAGCGGTCGATGAGCGCGGGATCATTGAAGTCCGCGATGGCCCCACGGAAGCGGGCCTCCTCCTGCGGGTCGCTTTGCTGGGCCTCTTTCATGCGGGCGATGTAGCGGTCATAGAGCGCGGCGTCACCCTCGATCGCGGCGACGGACGCGATCGGTCCGGCCACATCAGGCTGGAGCCGGGTCGTGCCGTCGAGGTGGGCTCCGATGCGCCGTCGGGCTTCGGCGCGGACATCGGCCGCAGCGGCGGCGTGCCCGAGGGCGTTGATGACCAGCTGGCGTTTCTCCCGCTCGTCGGAGGTGTCGTCGGCGCGGTTCTCCCAGCCGAGCTTCTCGAGCTGGGGCCTGAACGTCGCGTCGGCCAGCTCGCGGAAGGCGCGCTCCGTCGAAGGTCGGAGCGCGTTGTGGTTCATCCAGGCGAGGATGTCGCCGAGCGTGCGCAGGACGTAGAGGTCGTCCTCGCCCTTGAGGCCGGCGACCAGGTCGAGGACCTGGCCGACGGTGGCCTTGTTCGCCCGCGCGAGGGCCCACTGGTCATCGATGAGCGACAGCCGCTCTTCGGCGGTGAGGCGGTCGAGGTGCGCGGCCAACAACGCGATGGACCCGTCGTCGAAGGCGTAGCGGTAGAAGCCCGCGCCGGCGCCATTCGGGAAGTACCAGGTCGCGCCGGGCAGCTCCACCGTCCCGTTCGCCTTGTCCAAGAGGTAGCGAAGCTCCTTGACCGCGCCGTCCGTGGTCCCGTAGCGGAACACGACGGGAACCGGCCAGATCTGGGTCGTCGCTGTGACCGAGGGATCGGCAAAGAAGCGCGCCTGCCGCATGTCGACCGCGAGCCCGGTCAGGGTCTCGCGTACGGCGCAGCTGACCAGCGGGTGGCCGGGCTCCGTGATCCACGCCGTCGCGAGACCGGTCACATCGCGGCGGGACGATTCGTCCAGTGCCTTCCAGAAATCGCCGGCCGTCGCGTTCGACCACTTGTGCCGCCCGAGATAGATGCGCACCCCGGAACGGAAGTCGTCCTCACCGAGGTAGCTCTCGATCATCCGCAGGACGCCCTGACCTTTGAGGTACGTCACCGCGTCGAAGCGCTCGTTCGCCTCATTCACGTTCTTCGCTTCCATCGAGATGGGATGGGTGGACACCAACGAGTCAAGGTTGAACGCCGGTGTGTTCGACGACACCATGTCGCGCGTGAACCGCCAGTCCGGGTTCACGCTGGAGGTGCACTTCTCGCCGACGAAGCTCGCGAACGACTCGTTGAGCCACAGGTCGTTCCACCACGCCATGGTTACGAGGTCGCCCCACCACATGTGGGTGAGCTCGTGCGCCGCGACGCTGAAGACGGCCTTGAACGTCGCGGTCGACGCGGTCTTCTGATCGGCCGCGAGGAGGGTCGTCCGGTAGGTGATCGCACCGGGGTTCTCCATGGCACCGGCCTCGAAGTCAGGGATCCCGATCGCATCCACCTTCGGCGGGAACGGGTACGGGATGCCGGTGTACTGCTCGAGCCACTCGACGGCGCGGACGTGCGCGTCGCGGGCGTAGAGCGCCTGGTCGGCCGTGCCCTTCGGGAGCCACACCCGGCATTCGACGCCGGTCTTCGTCGTGGCCGAGGGGGTCGACTCGTACGGGCCAACGGTGAACGCCACGAGGTATGAGGACATCGTCGGGGTCTCGCGGAACACGGTCAGCCGGCGGCCGCCGCGGTCCTCCGAGCGCTCGACCGGCATGTTCGCGATCGCGGCGAGGGCGGGGTCGTGGACCAACTCGAGCGCGAACGTCGCCTTGAACTCGGGCTCGTCGAAGCAGGGGAAGGCCCGCCGGGCGTCGGCCGCCTCGAACTGCGTCACGGCGTACCGCTCGCCGGGACGATTCGAGCGGTACAGCCCGCGAAGCTTTTCGGCGATCTCGCCGGTCCAGGCGAGCTTCAGGTCGTGAGTGCCGGCGGAGAGCTCTCGGGAGAGCGTCAGCGTCGCGGTCTGGGACTCGGTGTCGTAGGTGACGCCGGCGACGTCGGCGCCGGTCTTGATGTCCAGATCGACGCTGTGGAGCGTGACCGCGCGGGCCGGCTTTGCGAGGGTGAGGGTGATCGTGCCTTCAGCGGCAGCCGTCCAATTCTCGAGATCGAGATCGAAGTGCAGCGCGTACCGCGTCGGCCGAACATCCTTCGCGAGCCGGAAATCGTTCACGTGCCCTCCCCGGATCGTTGCTGCCTGAATCGTACCCATCGTGCGGCCGGGCCGGCTTTCTCGGCCTGGCCGAGCGTGGGAAAAATGGTTACGGTTGACGGACCCAATGCCGCCTCAATTCATCTTCACCATGCGCGATCTCAAGAAGCTCGTGCCCGGTACCCAGAAGGAGATCCTCAAGGGGATCTACCTGTCCTTCTATCCGGGCGCGAAGATCGGCGTGCTTGGCGCGAACGGCGCTGGGAAGAGCACCCTCTTGCGGATCATGGCCGGAGTCGACAAGGAATACATCGGTGACGCGAGGCTGACGGAAGGCCACACGGTCGGCTTCCTGTCCCAAGAGCCGCAGCTCGACCCGGCGAAGGACGTTCGCGGGAATGTGGAAGACGGCGTCGCCGTGCAGAAGGCGATCCTCCAGCGCTTCAACGATCTCTCGGCCAAGTTCGCCGAGGACCTCTCTGCCGACGAGATGGAGAAGCTCAGCGACGCGTTCCAAAAGACCCAGGACGAGATCGAGGCCAAGGGTCTCTGGAATCTCGACACCGACGTGGACTTCGCGATGGACTCGCTCCGGCTTCCACCCGGCGATCAGGACGTCACGACCCTGTCCGGTGGCGAACGGCGCCGGGTCGCGCTGTGCCGGCTGCTCCTGCAGCGGCCCGATCTGCTGCTCCTCGATGAGCCGACGAACCATCTGGACGCGGAGTCCGTCGGCTGGCTCGAGCGCTTCCTCAAGGACTACCCGGGCACGGTCGTCGCGGTCACCCACGACCGGTACTTCCTCGACAACGTCGCCGGTTGGATCCTCGAGCTCGACCGGGGTCAGGGCATTCCCTGGGAGGGCAACTACAGCTCGTGGCTCGGGCAGAAGCGCAAGCGTCTCGCCGACGAGGAGAAGCAGGAGAGCGCCCGTCAGCGGACCCTCGCCCGCGAGGCGGCGTGGGTCGCCTTGTCGCCGCGGGCGCGACACGCGAAGAGCAAGGCCCGGATCACCTCATACGAGAAGCTGCTCGCGGAGAACCCGGACGAGCGCGAGCGCGACCTCGAGATCAGCATCCCGGCCGGACCGCGCCTTGGGGACATCGTCGTGAAGGCCGACGGCCTCCGGAAGGGATATGGGGACAAGCTCCTGTTCGACGACCTCACTTTCGATCTTCCGCGCGGCGGCATCGTCGGGATCATCGGCCCGAACGGGGCAGGGAAGACGACGCTGTTCCGGCTCATCACCGGCGAGGAGCAGGCCGACGGCGGCACCTTGCGCATCGGCGAGATGGTCCAGGCCGCGTACGTCTCGCAGTCCCGCGACACCCTGGATCCGGCGAAGACCGTGTGGACGGAGATCGCGGGTGGTGACGAGACGATCATGGTCGGTGGCCGACCCCGGAATGCCCGCAGCTACGTCGCCTCCTTCAACTTCCGCGGCTCCGACCAGCAGAAGCGGGTCGGCGATCTCTCCGGCGGGGAGCGCAACCGGGTCCACCTGGCGAAACTCCTCCGCCGCGGCGGCAACCTCCTGCTCCTCGACGAACCGACGAACGACCTCGACGTCGATACGCTGCGCGCCCTGGAAGAAGCGCTGCTCAACTTCGGCGGCTGTGCGGTGGTCATCAGCCACGATCGCTGGTTCC
>JANXXG010000232.1 GCA_025350745.1 Chloroflexota bacterium
CGTACCTCGAGCAGCTCGTCGCGGTCCTCCGAAAGGCCGGACTCGTCGTCGGCAAGCGTGGCGCGGGTGGCGGCTACACGCTCTCGCGCGCACCGGAGGAGATCACGGCCGGCGACGTCGTGCGTGCGCTCGAGGGTCCGATCGAGCCACAGGTCTGCACCGCCGAGGGTGATCCGGTCCTGAATTGCGTCCGCGAGCAGGACTGCGGGACCCGCGCGGTGTGGCACAAGCTCCAGGCGACGATCGCGCGCGCACTCGATGCGATGACCCTCGACCAGGTGGCGCGCCAGACCGAACCGCAGCAATAGTCCATCGCGCCTCCGGGCGCGAGCAGGGGAGACGCAGTGTCGACGCTCGAGATCAAGGACCTGCACGTCAGCGTGGAGGACAAGGAGATCCTGAAGGGGATCGACCTGGTCGTCCAAAGCGGCGAGGTGCACGCGATCATGGGCCCGAACGGCTCGGGGAAGAGCACGCTCTCGCTCGCGATCATGGGCCACCCGCGCTACCGCGTGACGAACGGCACCGTCCTGCTCGACGGTGCCGACCTGCTCGCGATCCCCGTCGACGCGCGGGCCCGCAAGGGACTCTTCCTCGCGTTCCAGTATCCCTCGGCGATCCCGGGGGTCTCGGTCGCCAACTTCCTGCGGACCGCGATCAACGCCCGCCGGTCCACGCCCGGTGTCGAGAAGAAGAACGACATGCCGATCCCGCAGTTCCGGAAGCTCCTGGCCGAGAAGATGAAACAGCTCGAGGTGCCTGACGACTTCCTGAAGCGTGCGGTCAACGACGGGTTCTCCGGTGGCGAGAAGAAGCGGCTCGAGACGCTCCAGATGCACATGTTCCAGCCGACCTTCGCGATCCTCGATGAGACGGACTCCGGCTTGGACATTGACGCGCTCCGCACCATCGCCACGGGCATCGAGTCACTGCGCGGGCCGGACATCGGCATCCTCCTCATCACGCACTACGAGCGGATCCTCCGCTACGTGCAGCCCGACTTCGTCCACGTGCTGGTGGACGGCCGCATCGTCCGCACCGGCGGTCGCGAGCTCGCCGCGGAGCTCGAGAGCAAGGGCTACGACTTCGTCCGCGAGGAGCTCTACAAGGAGCCTTCCGCTGCGGGTGCCAAGCCGTAGTGGCGATCAGTGCGGCGCAGCCGGTGACGACACCGCTCGACGTCGAGCGGATCCGCGCCGACTTCCCGATCCTGTCGCAGAGGGTGCACGGGAAGCAGGTCGTGTACCTCGATAACGCGGCGACCAGCCAGAAGCCGCGTCAGGTGATCGACGCGATGTCCGCGGTCTACCTGGAGCACAACGCGAACATCCACCGCGGGGTCTATGAGTTCAGCGAGAAGACGACCGCCCTGTTCGAGGGTGCCCGCGAGAAGGTCGCGAAGCTCATCAACGCCCCGCACTCGCGCGAGGTGATCTTCTGCCGCAACGCCACCGAGGGCCTCAACCTCGTCATGCACACGTGGGGCCGGGACAACATCAGCGCGGGCGACGTCATCGTGACGACCGTGCTCGAGCACCACTCCAACTTCGTGCCCTGGCAACAGCTGGCGCTCCAGGCAGGCGCCACGCTCGTGGTCATCGACATCGACGAGGACGGCCGGCTGCGACGCGATCAGTACGCCGCGGCGATGGCGCGGCATCCGAAGCTCGTCGCGCTCACCCACACGAGCAATGGTCTCGGCACGATCACTCCGGCAAAGGAGCTCATCGCCGAGGCGCATGCGGCCGGAGCGATGACCGTGCTCGACGGGGCGCAGTCGGTCCCGCACGCCGCGGTGGATGTGCGCGACCTTGACGCGGACTTTCTTGCCTTCAGCGGCCACAAGATGCTGGCCCCTCCCGGATCCGGCGTGCTGTGGGGCCGGACCGCGATCCTGGAGAAGATGCGACCGTTCCTCTACGGCGGCGACATGATCTCGCGTGTCGCGGTCGACCTCTCGACCTGGAATGACCTGCCCTGGAAGTTCGAGGCCGGCACGTCGGCCTATGTCGATGCGATCGGGTTGGGCGCGGCGGTGGACTACCTCCAGGCCGTCGGCCTCGAGGAGATCCACGCGCACGAGCAGGCCCTGGTCGCGTACGCCCTGCCGCGGCTCCTCGCGATCGACGGGCTCCGGGTCTTTGGCCCGAAGACGCTCGATGACCGCGTCGGGGTCATCTCGTTCGATATCGCCGGCATCCATCCGCATGACGTGGCGCAGATCTTCGACAGCGAGGGGATCTGCGTGCGGGCCGGCCATCACTGCAATCAGCCGCTCATGACGCGGCTCGGGACCGCGGCGACCACTCGCGCGAGCTTCTACCTGTACAACACCTTCGCCGAGATCGACGCGCTGGTCAGCGCGATCGGCTCCGCGAAGCGCTTGTTCAAGGTCTGAGATGGACGACTTCTATCGGGAGTTCATCCTCGACCATTACAAGAACCCACATAACTTCGGCGAGCTTGCGGATGCGACCCACCGGTACCACGACACGAACCCGCTCTGCGGCGACG
>JANXXG010000238.1 GCA_025350745.1 Chloroflexota bacterium
CCAACACCTCGTGCTCGTCACCGGAGCGTCTGGATACGTCGGTGGTCGGCTGCTTCGCGCCCTCGCGGATACGCATGAGCGGGTGCGCTGCATGGGGCGTCGGCCGGATGCGCTCCGTGCCCGGGTCCCTTCCGGGGTGGAGGTGGTCGCCGGCGACTGCCTCGATGCCTCGTCCCTCGGCCCAGTCATGACCGGCGTTGCGGTCGCGTACTACCTGGTCCACTCCATGGGCACCGGTGGCGATTTCGCCGAGCGTGATCGGCAGGCCGCGCGCAACTTCGGCGAGGCCGCGCAGCGCGCCGGGGTGAGACGGATCGTCTATCTCGGCGGCCTCAGCGCAGCCGATGCCGCCGGCGCTCCGCTCTCGCACCATCTGCGCAGCCGTCTGGAGACGGGGAACGTGCTTCGGGAGAGCGGCGTCCCCGTGATCGAGCTTCGGGCATCGGTCATCCTCGGATCAGGCAGCTTGTCGTTCGAGCTCATCCGGGCGCTCAGTGAACGTCTCCCGGTGATGGTCTGCCCGCGCTGGGTATCGACCGTCGCGCAGCCCATCGCCATCGAGGACGTCGTCGCGTACCTCGTCGCGGCGCTCGACCTGTCGGCAGACATGGGCTCGCGGGTCTTCGAGATCGGTGGCGCCGAGCGCGTCTCATACGGTGACCTGATGCGTGAGTACGCTCGGCAGCGCGGTCTCCGGCGCATCTTCATCTCCGTGCCGCTCCTCACGCCACGCCTTTCGAGCCTGTGGCTCGGCCTGGTCACCCCGGTGTACGCGCGGGTCGGACGGCAGCTCATTGATGGACTGCGGAATCCATCGGTCGTGCAGGATGACTCTGCGTCGCGCACGTTCTCCATCCGACCGCTTGCACTTGCCGAGGCGATCCGCCGTGCACTCGCGTTCGAGGATCGCGAGTTCGCGGAAACGCGGTGGTCCGATGCCCTGTCGGCGTCCCCTGACCGGCCCCCGTTCGGCGGCACGCGCATCGGCTCGCGCCTCGTGGACTCGCGGGTCCGCGACGTGGTGGCATCGACGTCCGCGGCGTTCGCTCCGATCCGGCGGATCGGTGGGGCGAGCGGCTGGTACTGGGGGAATGCCCTCTGGAAGGCGCGTGGCCTGGTCGATCTCTTGTTCGGCGGCGTCGGAATGCGGCGCGGGCGCCGGGATCCGGAGCATGTGCAGGTGGGCGACACCATCGACTTCTGGCACGTCGAAGCCATCGAGGAGGGCCGGCGCCTGCGGCTGGCTGCGGACATGCGGCTGCCCGGTCGCGCATGGCTGGAGTTCGAGGTCATCGAGGCCGGCGCGGGACGCTCGCGGATCCGCCAGACGGCGATCTTCGACGCGTCGGGCCTTGGCGGTCTCCTGTACTGGTACGTCCTCTATCCGGTACACGTGTTGATCTTCGACCGAATGATCAGAGGCATCGCCCGAAGGGCTCTGACCGGCTCGCGGTAGCGGAGATGGAACGGATCTCGCCTCGGCCCTCACTCGTCATGCGATCGCGCGAGTCGGGCGATCGTCTGAGCTCAAGTCGTTCGAGCTGGACCGAAATATGCGATGAGAGCGGACGACCAAGCTCGATACGAACAAGACTCGATACAATGCGGTTGAGGCGGATTTCGCTCGATACGTGCGGTCCGGCTGCGTCCCCTGCGCCACGGAACCGTTGGATCGTTCTGGCCGCCGATCAGGTCACGCGCCGAGAGCGAAGCGCCCGCGAAAGTGTGACGCGCATGGCGGAAATGCTGACTGGCTGGCTCATCGATATGGACGGCGAGGTCTTCCACCTCGAGACCGATGAAGGCGAGCGAATCACGTTCACCCTGCTTGCTACATCGGGCATCCGGCCCCACCACCTCGAGGGGATCGTCGGGTCACCGGTGCGGATCGAGGTCACGATCGAGGGCCCTCACGAGCATGCAACGGCGAACCACGTTGGGCCCACCGAGCAGCACCACCACGCGCCAGCCCCGCTCCCAAGGATCATGCGATGAGGCTGTCGGATGCCAGGCCGCGCGCGTGATCAGCCCGTGTTCGTGAAAGCACGTCGATCACGGGTGTCCGCGCATGCCAAACGTGCTGCGGACCGTCCTGACCAGGTAGGCGGATGAAAACGCGAACCATCGCGACTCTGTGCGACCGATGCGTGCTCACGACGATCGACCCGCAGACGCTTGAAATGGGGAAGGAGCCCGTGCGCACGCTCGCGCGCCACCGCCAGTGGGACCACAAGACCTACTTCGGGATCCGCATCATCCCCCTCGGGACAGCCACCATCCGCGTCGGCGACGGCGTCAGCGCCACGTAGTCGTCTGGTCGCTCCCCGTATCCGACAAGCAGAAGCCCGGTCATCTCGACCGGGCTTCTGCAAGCAGCTTGGTTCTGATCGCTACGCCGGGGTCGGGACCGTGACCGGCTTGCCGGTCGGTGCGAAGAGCACCTTCTCCTTCGGCGTGACGAAGGCGTGTACGAAGCCGGCGAACGAGATGAGCAGCATCACTGCGGCGATGCCGTAGAGGATGGTGCCCGCGAGACCGGCCATCGCGCCGATGGTGCTGAAGCCGTAGACCGTGAGAAGCAGGCCGCGGAGCGTTTCACCCGTCTGCATCGTTGTGCGGAGCGAGGCCGCGGTGTCCACCTTCTTCTGAAGGTCCGTCGCCGCGACGGTGTCACCCTTGGCCTTCGCGGCCGTAACCTGCGCACGCAGGTCGCCGCCGATCGTCCCGAGGGTCGCGTACGTCGCGCCCGGGAAGCCCGCGGTCTTCGCGGAGGTCTCCATGTGGAGCGCGATGTAGTTCTTCGCGTAGCACTCCGCCTGCGGGCCCGTCTGCATCAGCTGGCCGCCGTAGGTGACCAGGCAGGACGAGGTGGCCTTCCAGTCCTTCTCTTCTGCGCTGAGCTTCTCCGCCGGCGTAAAGGTGATCTTCTGGGCGCTCAGCTCTTCCGTCACGTAGCTCTGCGCGAACGCGTACTGGCCGTAGACCGCGAGTCCGAGGGCGAGAAGGAGAGCGGCAACCATGAGTCCGCCTCCTGCGAGAATGATGTCGAGAGTCCTGCGCTTCATTGCCGTCCTCCATGTGAACGAACTTCTTATGCAGAACAGTCGGGCATCGCGGACCCGCGGCGCAGTCCCGAAGGGCCTCAAATCGGCAGGCCGTTCGGCCCACCGGCAGGCCGTTCCGCCCGCGAACTAGGGCCGCTCGGCTCACGTGTACCGGGATCGTGCTCCCCAGACTGTTGGCGACAGCGGCTCTCGAACGCCGCCACGTCACTAATGGAGGTACCCCTCATGGTCCGTCTCACGACGCTCGCCGCCGCGTTGCTCCTCGTCCTCTCCGCCTGTAGCTCGGCGCCGGCCGCCACGGGCGGCCAGATCACCGTTTCGCTCAGCGACCACACCGTCCAGCTGTTGCAGACCAGCGTCCCCAGCGGTCCGGTCACGATCACGGTCAAGAACATCGGCTCGGTCGTCCACAACCTCGTCGTGTTGAGGACCAACCTGGACCACGACATGATCCCCCACGACGCGCGCGACCAGGCGAAAGCCGACGAACGAGGCAAGGTCGGCGGGACGACCGAGCAGCTGAAGGCCGGTCAGTCGGTCCAGATCACGCTCGTTCTGAGCGCCGGGAAATACGTGCTCATCTGCAACGAGCTCGCGCACTACCAGATCGGCATGCACGCACCGTTGACCGTGAACTAGGTCGATCGCAATGGTGCGGCTGAGGCAGTCAGGCCTTCGGAACGAACTTGAGTGAGATCGAATTCACGCAGTGCCGGGTGTTCTTCGGCGTGAGCTGCTCGCCGACGAAGACATGACCCAGGTGTCCGCCGCAGGCTGCGCACTCGATCTCGACCCGCTGACCGTCGGCGTCCGGCACGCGGTCGACGGCGCCTTCGATCTCCTGGTCGAACGACGGCCAGCCGCAGCCGGAGTGGAACTTGGTATCCGACACGTAGAGCGGGGTCTCGCACCGCCGGCAGACATACGTGCCGTCAACGTAGAAGTCGTCGTACTCGCCGGTGAACGGGCGCTCGGTCCCCTTGTTGACGATGACGCGCGTCTCTTCCGGGGTGAGCTTCCTCAATGACGTGATCGCATTCCCTCCTCGGCGTGCATCGCACACCATCTTCTCACCCCACCCCACCCCACCCCTCCCCAGTGACCCTGCGCTGCAGTACGCGTCATATCGTCCCGCCGCGAGGCCGCGGAGCCCGACCGCGGAGCCCGACCGTGCGGGTCTCGCCGGGTTCGGCGGCAACATGAATGGCGAGCGCCGGCACGGTGAAGTCATGAACGACGCCGGTGCCAGAGGGGTTCACGATCGTGAGGTTCACGTCGGCTCCCTTCGGCAGCCGGATCTCTTCGGTGTGAAGCCGAAGCTCGCGGCCTGGACCCGGATCTCGGTCGCACCGGGAATGGCGGTCGCGACCGGGCCCACGCTGCCGTGATCCATCATGCCGGGCTCGATCCGGCCGCTGCCCATCATGCCGGGGCCCATTCGCCAGGAGGTCGGATCGCTGCTGAGGAAACCGGTCGGGCCGGACATCGCTGACCCTGCGATGGCAAAGACGAGCAGCAGTCCAGCGTTCAGCGCGGTGACGCCAGCGAGACGTCGCGCGTTCAAGACTTCGCCTCCGCGATCGCGGCGCGCCGGCCGCGGAACTCCTCCGCGTCGATCTCGCCCCGCGCGAGCCGCTCCTCGAGGATCCGCATCGCGTTCCCTTGACCATTATCCATTCTTCGGCATCCTGCTCTCGCCCATCCTCGCGGCCGCGGCGATGAGCCTGAGCTCGGTGACGGTGATCACGAACGCGAACCGACTACGGCACTTCAGGCCCACGGAGGTATCGGCATGACCCTCGATCAGATCCTGGTCACAGCCGTCGGCGTGCTTGCGATCGGGGGGATCGGTGCCTTCTTCTTGTTGCCCAAAAGCAGCGAGACTCGCGCGGTCCTCGGCAGCTCGGGATTCCAAGAGGCGATGATCCTGGTGAAAGGCGGCTACACGCCGGACGTGATCGTCGCCGACGCGGATCGTCCGATCCGCCTGACGTTCCTGCGCACCGAGTCGGGCGCGTGCTCCGAACGCGTGATCTTCGCCGACTTTCATAAGAGCATCGAACTGCCGGAGAACACGAGCGTCTCCCTCGATCTGCCAGCGGCCAAAGCCGGCGAGTACGGGTTCCAATGCGGGATGGGCATGCTTCGCGGGAAGCTCGTCGTCCGTTGAAGCTCCTCATCGTGATTCCGCGATCGCGATCCTGACCGTCACGTGCACGAACGCGACATATCTCGATGGCCGCCTGCTGCGCGCATCACGTGGCCGACGTGTTCCCGATCCGCGGCGCCGCGACGGGGTAGGAGGTCGCGCCGTACGGCGTGTGACCTCGCCTCGTAGCAAGCGTTACGGGCGCGGTGCGGGCAGGACGAAAACGAGGATCACGACGTAGAACGCCGCCGCAGCCGCGATGGTCAAGAGGTGAAAGACCTCGTGGTAGCCAAAGACGCGTGGCCAGGGATCCGGCCATCGGTGCGCGTAGAGCACGGCGCCGAGGGAATACAGCGCGCCGCCGGTGATGATGAGCCCGATCGCGCCCCACGGGAGCGCGGCCGACATTTGCCCGAGGGACGGAAAGGCGATCCAGCCCAGCCCCACGTACAGGCCTGCACGCGCCCACCGTCGCAGGGGAACACCGGCGACCGCGATCCCTATACCGACGAGGGCGGCGCCCCACGCCGCGCCGAGGACGCCGACGCGCCACCATCCGGACAGCAGGTTGAACGCGAGCGGGGTATAGGTCGCGGCGATCACGATGAAGATGTTCGCGTGATCGATCCGCCGAAGGATGACGCGCCGTGCCGGCGGCCACGTGTGCACGTGGTAGACCGCGCTGAACGCGAAAAGCAGCGTGAGGGCGACGCCGTACGCGAGCATCGACAGCTGGCGAGGCCGATCATCGCTCGACTGCGCGACGAGGTAGGTCCCGCCCATCGCCGCAGCGATAGCCGCCAAGGCGTGGAAGTAGCCGCGGAGCAGCGGCCGCGCATGGTCCATCGGAGCGGGCTCCGCGACTGTTCTCACGCGCCACCAGTGTGAGCCAGGATCATCACGTTGGCCGCATACGCTTGCACACCGAACGCGAACGGGGCGCCCCACATGGGGCGCCCCTCTTCAGGCCGTCAGTGGATGGGCGGTCGGTCGTTACTCGTCGCCCGTTGGTGCCGGCAGGACGATGAGGGTGGTGTGCATCCCACCCGCGAAGTGCCCGATCTCGTTGCAGATCACCATGTACACGCCGGGTGCCAGGATGAGCTGGAGGCCGCTGAAGCGGCTGGCAGGGATGTCCCCGGTCTCGCCGATGTTGAAGTCCTCGGAGACCTTTCCGATCTGCTCGGGGTCGGCCGGCAGCTCATCGGGGGCCATGTTCGTCGCGAGCACGACGAGCTCGTGGATCACCGCCCCGCGGTTGCTCACCGCGAAGGTGACCGGGCCCGCGTAGACGGTGGTCTGGTCGAGGGTGATGCTCATCTTGTCATCGAGTGACACGTTCACGACCGGTGCGGTCACGGTGAAGGCGACCCGCATGCCGGCCATGTAGTGGCCGATCTCATTGCAGATGATCACGTAGCTGCCGGCACCGAGCTGCAGGCCCAGTCCGTTGAAGCGTCCGCCGGCGATGTCGCCGGTCTCGCCCATGTGACCCTGCTCCTCCACCTTTCCGGCGACGGTCGCGTTGGCGACGAGCTTGTCGGCGGCGAGGTCGGTCTTCAGCACGACGAGCTCGTGCGTCGCTCCGCCCGAGTTCGTGACCAGGAAGTGCACGTTCCCGGCCGGGATGGTGTACCGGTCGAGGGTGAGGCGCATGTCGTCCGTAAGCGTTGCGTTCACGACGGTGAACTGCTCGGCCCTGACGGTCGGTGGGATCGGGGAGTCGTTGCTCCGTGCGTTCGCCGGACCTCCGAAGCCCGAGAGTGCGAGGACCCCGATGGTGATAAGGACGCTTGAGAGACGGATCGTTCCCTTAGAAAAGACCTTCACGGTGTTCTTCCTTTCTCGTTATCGGACGCTGAACGCTGCGTGCATGCCGAGTGCGCTGTAGTGGGCGGGGTCGTTGCACAGGACGATGTAGCTGCCGGGGCCGAGCGTGAGCGTCAGCGATCCGGTCGCGTGCGGGGCGAGGTTCGAGACCTTCCCAAGGAACCCCGGCTCGAGCACCGTGCCCGGATTCGCCGGGTCGGGCGCGAGCGCGCTCTGCGCGATCGCGGTCTGGAGGACGACGAACTCGTGGTTCGTCGTGCCGCCATTCGTGACCGAGAAGGTGACCGTCCCAGCCGGGACCGAGGCGATCGACAGCCTTACCGCCGTGTCGACGAGGGTCACCGCCACGGTCGTGCCCGGCGGTGGGGCCGCGGGGGTCGCGACCGGTGTTGGGGTCGTCACCGGTGGTGGGGTCGCGGTGGGTCCGTTCGTCGATGCGGGTGCGTTGGTCACCGCGGGCGCATCGGTGGCCGCCGGTGCGGCGGTGGCCTGGACTGCCGTGGAGTCGGTCGGGGCGGGGGTGGCCGCCACGGTCGGGGCGGGGGTGGCCGTCGGGTGACCCATCGTGGCCATGTCTGCCGGACTCATCGTCGCGGCTGCCGGCGCGACGCGCGTCAGGGTGGTCGCGGTCGGGCTGGTGGCGTTCGTGGTGCCGCATGCGGTCGCCAGCAGCAGCGCCGCTCCGATCACCAGGATACGTCCGTTCATGTGTCCCTCCGTGGCCGGCGCATCCGCGCCCGCCATTCAGAAGGAGCGTGACGCGTGCGGCTGACGGATCGCTGACCGGGGAGGGCCTGAATGTGACAGTTGTCTGACAGCTCGGGCGGGTCAGGTCCTCGCGAAGCTGTATCCGACGCCGCGCTTGGTCAGCACGTACCGCGGCACCGCGGGGTCGTCCTCGATCTTGCTCCGAAGACGCCGGATCGCCGTCTGGAGCAGGGCGGTCTCGCCGGCGAAGCCCTCGCCCCACACGCGCCGGAGGAGCTCGTCCTGGACGACGACCCGGCCGGCGTTGCGCGCGAGCGTCTCGAGGAGCCGGTATTCGCCGGCGGTCAGGTCGATCTCCCGTCCGCTCACGGTCACCTGGTGTTGCCCGTAGTCGATGTGCAGCGCGCCGAAATCCGCCCCGCCCGGATCGAGGCGTCCGGCCTCAGACCGCCGCAGCACGGCCTCGACGCGGGCCAGGACCTCCTCGGCGCTGAACGGCTTCGTGACGTAATCGTCGGCACCGACGGCCAGGCCCCGGACCTTCTCGGCCGGCTCGGCCTTCGCGGTCAGCATGATGACCGGCACACCGGAGTACTCGCGGATCCGGCGGCAGACCTCATAGCCATCCATGTCGGGGAGCATCAGGTCGAGCATCACGAGGTCGGGCGCTTCGAGCTCGACCTGGTTGAGCGCGGTGAGCCCATCGGCGGCCTGGACCACCCGGTAGCCCCGGCGCGTGAGGTTCATCTCGAGCAGCTCGCGGTAACGGCGCTCGTCGTCGACGACGAGGATCGTGGTGGACTTCACCGCGCCACCGCGATCTCGGGATCGTGGAGCGCGTTCCGCCCGGCGGTCCATGGCTGCGCGAGCGGCAGCGTGAACCGGATCGCCGTGCCTCGCCGTGGGCCGGAGCGGTGGTCGGGGGCAGGGCTCTCCGCCCAGATCCGACCGCCGTGGGCGACCACGATCCCGCGGCAGATCGCGAGGCCGAGACCGGTGCCGCCGATGCCTCGAGAGCGGGCGCCCGTCCCGCGGTAGAAGCGCTCGAACAGGCTGGGCAGCTCGTCGGCGGGGATGCCCAGCCCTTCGTCGATGACGCTGACCACGATCTCGCCCTCAGACACGACCGCGCCCACGTGAATGTGCCCACCGTCCGGCGAGTACTTGATCGCGTTGTCGAGCAGGTTGTAGAGGACCTGTTCGATCCGGTGCGCGTCCGCGAGCACGGGGGGCAGCGACCGTGGGACCGAGGCGTCGAACCGGTGGGCTTCTCCCCGGATCTGGATCCGTTCCACGGCAGACCGCACGAGCCCGTCCAGCCGCACCGGCTCCGGCGTGACGCTGAGCGACCCGGCGCCGATCTTCGTCATATCCAGCAGGTTGTCGACGAGCTCTTGAAGCTCCTTGCTGGCATCGACCATCACCTGGACGCAGCGCCTGGTCTCGGCCTTGTCGTCCGGCGCGTCGGGGAGCAGCAGTGTTGTGCCGTACCCCATGATGAATCCGAGCGGCGTCCGAAGCTCGTGAGAGACCGTGGACAGGAATTCATCCTTCAACCGGGCGACTTCCTCTTCCGCTGAGATGTCCCGCAGCACGTGCACGATCCCGGCGAGCTGGCCGTGCGCGTCGCGGATCGCGGAGCGGGTGATGGCCATCGTGACGTCTCGGCCGTCGGGCATGCGGATCACATCCTTGCTCACGCCGATCACATCGGTCAGGGGACCCAGATCGCCGAGCACATCGGTGACCCGTGACCCCGTCAATCTCGCGGCTGCTGGGTTGATCGCCGTGATCCGAAGCTCCGCGTCGGTCGTGACGACGGCGTCGGTCATCGAAGTGACGATGCCCTCGTACCGGCTCTCCTCGAGTGCGAGCGCCGACAATGCCGTTCGGAGCTCGCCGCGCATGTGGTCGAAGGCCTCGGCGAGCTCGCGGACCTCCCCCTCGCCGTCATGCGGGATCGGCGTGCTGAGGTCGCCGGCCGCGATGGACCGGCTGGCGGCGGTGAGCGCCCGGATCGGCCGAGCAACGCTGCGGGTGGTGAGCCACACCAGGAGCAGGGCCAGGACCAGCGTCAGGCCGCCGAAGCGGACGAGCTGCTCCCGCCACTGGCTTCCGTCTGCCGCGAGCTCGGCCTCGGTCCCTCCGAGAGCGATACCCCATGGCGCGCTATGCAGCGGCACGAACGCCATCTCGTGCCGCTGACCCTGATCGGCCGGATCGATCGGTCCGACCGGCGCGGTCAGCCCGACGCCGACGGCGTGATGTGCGAGCAGGGGACCGTAGAAGTCCGGGTGCTCGCCCGGTCCGAGCCCGTGTCCGGGCTCGGACGAGACAATGACGTTCCCCGCCTGATCGATGAGCTCGGCATGTCCGGTATTCGCGACGCCGCGCGCGCCCGCGACCAGATCCTCGACGATCCACTCATCCGGCCAGATGGCGATGCCGAGCACCCCCGTGGACCTCCCGGCACCACTAGATACCGGCACGGCGAGGACGACTGCCGTCCGGCCACCGAGACCTTCGGCCGCCGAGACGTACCGCTGGCCGCTGGCCAATGGATCACGAACGTGCGGCTCGGCGCGCACAAAGTCCGCGAGCGCTCCGGACCCACCATCCTCGGACCACGCGATCGCGCCGCTTGCATCCAGGAGGAACGCGCCTGCGATCAACGGACCAGGCTGGATGAATGTGTCTTCGAGCAGCTGCGTGCGTCTGGTCGGATCGGCGTTCGTGGCGCGGACCCGCGCCGACAGCGCGGTCAGCTGATCGAATTGGGCCTCGATCTCCGAGTCGATGAACCGCGCGGTGGATGCGGTGAGGCTCGACCATTGCCGGATCGTTCGCTCGCGGCCGTCCTGGGCGAGCGTCGATCCGAGGAGACCGAAGAGCGTGAAGATCACCGCGAGTCCCAGCAGGACGAGCGCGCCGATGCGCCACCGAAGCGCGAGGCCCGACAGCCGATGCCCCAGGCCGTGCCCGTCACCTGCGCTCATCTGAGGAGCCTGCGTGTTCGGGCGCTCGTCCGAGCGTGCCGTTCGGACCGGAAATGGGTCCGCCGGCCGAGTGAGGCGGGCCGAAGGTCCCGAACCGGGGTAAGACTGGGAGAACCACGGGCCACGGCGGGAATCTGGTGGCAGCGAGCGATCTCAGCTCATGAGCGAGCGGGTCACGGCGGCGAGCGCGACGATGAATTCCGGATCTGTGTTCGGCATCGGGACGCGGTGGTACGCGAGGCCATTGCTCTCGGCCTCGGCCCGCGCAGCGACGTCCAAGTCATACAGGACCTCGAGGTGATCGGCCAGGAACTGCACCGGCGCGACGAGCACGTCACGGTGTCCCGCGGCTGCCAGGGCGGGGAAGAGCTCCTTGAGATCAGGCCGGAGCCATTCCTCGGCGGTGTGTCCCGCGCTCTGATAGGCCCAGCTCCATTGGCCCTCGGGAAGGTCCGCGCGGGTTGCGACGAGGTCGGCGGTCTCGCGCAGCTGCCCGATGTAATCCGGCTCTGTTTCGAACACCCGCCGGGGCAGGCTGTGGGCCGTGAGGAGCACCGGTACATCGACCGGCAGCGTCTCGAGCGCACGCCGAATGCCGTGGGCGAGCACGTCGATGAATTGTGGTGTGCGATGCCACGCGCGGACCATGGCGTACGGCATCATCGGCGCGCGCGCCGCGATCGCGCCGCATAACGCGCGCTCATATCCGCCCATGAGCAGCGGCGACCACTGTGGCGAGAGGCAGAGGCCCACGAGTCGGGCGCACCTTTGTTCGACGAGCTCCGCAACAGCCACGTCGATCTCCGGATCGGAGAAACGCATGCCGGCGCGGACGCGAAACCCGTTCCCGAGCTCGCGCTCGAGCGCCGCTGCCTGAGCGCGGGTGATCGCCACCAGTGGCGAGCCGCCGATCCGCCCGTAGCGCGTGCGCATCTCCGCGATCAGCTCAGCCGAGGGCGGCGTCCCCTTGCGGACCCGCCCGAGGTATGCGGCGACGTCCGCGGGGTCCGTCGGTGCGCCGTAGGTCATGAGCACGACGCCAATGGTCATACGGCGACGGGATCCCGCGATTCCGCCCGCACGAGCTCCACGAGACGCCTGAGGACATCCGCATCGGTGCCGGGAAGCACCCCGTGGCCAAGATTGAACACATGGCCGGGCCGCCCGCCCGCGCGCCGCAGTACGTCGCGGGCGGCGCCGGCCACGACCGCGAACGGCGCGAGGCACACCGCCGGATCGAGGTTGCCCTGGATACCGGTCCTTGGACCGATCGCCGACCAGGCGTCGTCCAGCGGCTGCCGCCAGTCCACGCTCACCATGTCGGCTCCCGCCGCCGCAAGGAGCGGCGTGAGCGCTGGGTTGCCGGTCGCGAAATGGATGCGCGGGACCCCTGCCCCTTCGAGGCGCTGGAAGATCGCGCGGCTGTATGGCAGTACCGCGCGCTCGTAGTCAGCCGGCGCGAGTGCGCCGGCCCACGAGTCGAAGAGCTGGATCACGTCGACGCCCGCCCGGACCTGCGCGAGCAGGTAGCGCGAGAGTATTTCGACGAGCGTCGTCATCAGTCGGGCCCAGCGCTCCGGCTCGGCCTGCAGCATCGTCTTCGTCAGCGCGTGATCGCGCGACGGACGGCCCTCGATCAAATAGGAAGCGAGGGTGAAGGGCGCTCCGGCGAAGC
This sequence comes from Chloroflexota bacterium, assembly GCA_025350745.1. Taxonomy (GTDB): domain Bacteria; phylum Chloroflexota; class Limnocylindria; order P2-11E; family P2-11E; genus UBA4735. Next base: position 12,424 of record JANXXG010000238.1, read on the forward strand.
CAATGAGTGCCGTCTCGCGCGGAAGATCGCGACGCAGGGCGCGGATCGTCTCAAAGAGATATGGCGTCGCCTCATCCGCATCGATCACCCGGATGGCGGCGACATCGGCGTCGGTCCGGATCGGTCGCTCGACGATCGGGCCGAGATCGGGCTCGATGTGGAATGGCACGCCCATGCCATCGAGCGGCAACATGATGTCCGCGTACAGCACCGCGGCGTCCACTCCAAGACGATCGACCGGCATGCGCGTGACCTGCGCGCACAGCTCCGGTGTCCGGGCCATTTCGAGGATGCCGTATCGCTCGCGCAGCGCTCGATATTCGGCGAGGCAGCGGCCGGCTTGACGCATGAACCAGACCGGCGTGCGCTCGAC
>JANXXG010000249.1 GCA_025350745.1 Chloroflexota bacterium
CCGGGGCCTCGAGCTCGCGATCGGGACCGCGCCTGCCACGACGGCGGCCGCGGTCCAGCTCTTCACGCCGGCCGACGCCAAGCTCGAGGTCCGCGGGAGCGGGAACACCGAGCGACGGATCCATCACCTGCTGATGGAGGATCGCTCCGCCGAGCGCCTCCTCGTCACCGAGGTCGTCACGCCGGGCGGCAACTGGTCGAGCTATCCGCCGCACAAGCACGACACCGACGATCCGCCGCGCGAGACGCAGCTGGAGGAGCTCTACTACTACCGGCTGCGAGATCCGGAGCGCGGCTTCGCGCTCCAGCGCGTGTACACCGCCGATCGATCGCTCGATGAGAGCGTGGTGGCGCGCAACGGCGATGTCGTCCTCGTGCCACGCGGCTTCCATACCGTGTCAGCGCCGCCCGGCTATGACGTCTACTACCTGAACGTGATGGCGGGACCGCGCCGCGAATGGAAGGTGACGTTCGACCCGGATCACGAGCGGCTTCGAGGTTGACACTCGAACGTCCCAATCTGTCAAGACGTCCTTGACAGATTCGGCGGGTGTTGACAAGATGTAGCCGCCGTGCCTTGGCAATGATCGGCTGAGGGGGAACTGAAATGGCGAAATACACGATCACGTATGACCGAGACGAAAGTGACGCGTGGATCGCGCAGGTGCGCGGCGTTCCCGAGGCGCATAGCTACGGCCGCACGATCGAGCAGGCCCGTGAGCGTGTGAGTGCGGCACTTTCACTCTGGCGCGCGAACGCAGAGACGGCTGAATTCGTAGATGAGGTGCACCTGCCTGCTCAAGCGCGGAGTCTTGTCAGAAGCTCGATCCAAGCTAGAAAGCGGGCGGACACCGAACGGCTGCGCGCGCAGAAGTCGGCCAAGGCCGCAGCCCGGGCATTGACCGAACGGTGGAACTTCAGCCTCAGGGATGCCGGCGAGATCCTTGGCGTGTCGAGGCAGCGTGTGCAGCAGATCAAGGAGTCCGGCGCGCGTCGATCGAAGCGCACTGCGAAAGCCGCTAGCTGAAGTTCCTGGTGGTTGTTGGCACTCGCTCAGGCCGCCTTCCGCAGCTCGTCGAGCCACGGCACCAGGTGGGCGAGCGCGGGGACGTGGTCGAAGCCGCGGTCGGTGAACGGGGTGCCGTCGTAGCGCTCGGCGGGGGTCAGCCAGCCGATCTCGCCGTGCAGCCGGTGGTAGTTGTAATAGCGGGCAAAGCGCTCGAGGGCGGCCTCGGCGTCAGAGAGCGAGCGGAAGACCTCGCGGTCGAGGACCTCGCTCTTGAGCGTGGCCCAGAACGCCTCGATCTTCCCGTTGGTCCAGGGCGAGTTGACCTGGGTCTTGATGTGCCGGATCTCCAAGTCGCGGAGGGTCTTGCCGAACAGGGTGAGCACCCCCGGCATCCAGACCACGAAGGGGGTGCCGTTGTCACTCATCAGCTCGAGCGGCCGGCCGCACAGCTCGAAGCAGTCGGCGATCCAGTCGAGGATCGGGGCCGCCTTCTGGCTGGTCTGGATCCGCAGGCCAATGACGTAGCGGGAGTGATCGTCGACCAGCCCGACGAGGTAGGTCTTGAGGTACCGGTCGCGGCTGAGCTGGATGAAGAACGGCCCTTTGATGTCGATGTGCCAGAGCGAATTCGGGCTCAGTCGCTCATACCGCGGACCGCGCTCGCGGGGGCCCGAGGGCCGGCTGGTGCCGAGGTCGTCGAGCAGCCGCTCGATCCAGCAGTGACTCACCGTGGCGATCTCGCGTCGGCGCAGCTCGGCCACGATCCGCTTGGCGTTCCAGTACGTGTGCAGCCGCACCGCGATCACGACCTGCTCCAGCCAGGCCGGGTGGATGCACCGCGGCACGCGCGGCCCACGCCGCTCGGGGACCAAGGCCGCAAGACCACCCCGGGCGTACGCGGCTTGCCAGCGGAACAAGCTCCGTCGACTGCACTGCTCGAGGTCCAACGCGGCGAGGAGGCCATCCTCGCGCATGACCCGAACCAACCGGACGCGCATCCGGACGATGTCCAGCGTGCTCCGCGGGTCGGCTGCGGTCGGTGGCCGACCGCCCCGGGTCGCAAGGAATCGGAACCCTGGGCCTTCTTGGTACGAATGCCGAAGCCAGCGCCGCTCGGGATCGCGAGCCATGCGGAGATCGCGGGCGAAGATCTCATCCATGCCCGAGAGCCTGAGT
>JANXXG010000289.1 GCA_025350745.1 Chloroflexota bacterium
CGGACCCGCGAGCCTGCCGTGACGACCGACTACAGCACCCACGCCGACTCGAACGCGCTGCTCCATGCGGTCATCAAGTCCGCACTCGCCCTTCCGCTCATCGCGCACGGAGAGCTTGTGGGCACGATGACGCTGTATTCCGGACGGGCCCGCCACTGGGGCAGCGAGACGCTGCGCCTGTTCCAGCTCTATGCGGCCCAGGCCGCCATCGCGATCGCGAATGCCCGGCTCCTCAGCGAGAGCCGCAGGCTCGCGAGTGATGACCCGCTCACCGGTCTCACCAATCGCCGGGTGCTCGTGGAGCGGCTCGAATCCGAGACCGCCGAGGCCCGCCGTCACGGCGACGCGTTCTGCGTGATCCTCTGCGACGTTGACGGCCTCAAGGGTGTGAACGACAGCGCCGGCCACCTTGTCGGCGACTCGGTCCTCCGGTCGGTCGCGGGGACGCTGCGCGCGACCGCCCGAACCGAGGATGTGGTCGCCCGCTTCGGCGGCGACGAGTTCGTGCTGCTCCTTCCACGGACCGCCCCCGAGGCCGCGCGCACGCTCGTCGAGCGGCTGCGCCGAGAGATGCCGGAGCAGACCTACATGTGGGCTGGGACGCCGCACGCGCTCCCACGGGTGTCCTACGGCATCGCCGCGTTCCCTGAGGACGGGCTGCTCACCGATCAGCTCATCGCGCGAGCGGACGAGCGCATGTATGCGGACAAAGCCCGCGCACGAGCCGGTCTTTAGCTAAAGTTCCCTCTTACTCTCCCGGAGGGACCCGCATCAGCTGAGGGAGGCACAGGGTGTCCGCGACGAGCAAGTGTCCCGAATGTGACGGCGATGTGGCCGTCGGTGCGGATGCCGTGAAAGGCGAGATCGTGTCGTGCCCCGACTGCGGTGCCGAGCTCGAGGTGACCGCCATCGGGCCGGTCGCGCTCGCGCTCGCACCGGAGGCCGAAGAAGACTGGGGTGAGTGAGCCGACCGTCGGTGTGCTCCTCTCGCGCGTGCGCGTCGAGGAGAAGCTCCTGCTGGAGGAGCTCGAGCGCCGCGGGGTCGCAACGAAGATCATCGATGACCGCGAGCTTGTTCTCCGGCTCGAGACGAAGCCCGACCTCGGGGTCGACGTCGTGCTTGAGCGCTGCATCCAACACTCGCGCGCCCTCTACGCGCTCGCGGTCCTCGAGACGTGGGGCATCCCGACGGTCAACACCTACGAGGTCGCGGACATCTGCGGCAACAAGCTCCTCACGACGATGCGGCTCATCCGTGACGGGATCCCCTCTCCGCGCACGCGTCTTGCGTTCACGCCCGAGTCCGCGCTCGCCGCGGTGGAGGAGCTCGGGTATCCGGCTGTCCTCAAGCCGCTCGTCGGCTCGTGGGGTCGTCTGATCTCGCGCGTGAACGACCGCGACGCGGCCGAGTCGATCCTCGAGCACAAGGACGTGCTGGGCACCTACATGCACTCGATCTACTACGTCCAGGAATACGTCGCGAAGCCCGGCCGGGACATTCGCGCGTTCGTGGTCGGCGACGAATGCATCGCCGCGATCTACCGCTCCTCGGATCACTGGATCACGAACACGGCGCGTGGCGCGCGTGCGACCAAATGCGAGGTGACGCCCGCGCTCGCCGAGCTGTGCGTTCGCGCAGCGAAGGCCGTCGGCGGCGGCGTCGTCGCCGTCGACGTCCTCGAGGCACCCGAGGGTCTGCTCGTGAACGAGGTGAACTACACGATGGAGTTCCGCAACTCCATCGACGCGACCGGCGTGAACATCCCGGGCAAGGTCGTCGATCACGCGCTCAGCGTCGCCAAGAAGCGCTTGTAGATGAAGGTCGGCGTCATCGGTGCCGGCGGCTACGCCGGCGGCGAGCTTCTTCGCATCCTCCTCGGTCACCCGGAGGTCGGCGAGATCGTCGCGGGCAGCGAGTCGCTGGCCGGCAAGCCCGTCACGGTGGCCCACCCGAATCTGCGCAAGCGGACCCAGCTCGAGTTCGTGCGCTACGACGATGTGGCCGGCTGCGACGTGGTCTTCCTCGCGCTGCCGAACGGGGCGCACCGGCTCACCGAGCTGCGGGGCCGCGGGAAGATGATCATCGACCTCTCGTCCGATCAGCGCCTGCGCGATCCCGCCGTCTACCGGGAGTGGTACGAGGCCGAGCATCCCCATCCCGAGCTGCTGGCGTCGGCCGTATACGGGATCCCCGAGCTGCACCGCGCGGAGATCGCGGGCGCGGCCGTGATCACAGGCGCTGGGTGTAACGCGACCGCGTCGATCCTCGCGCTCCTACCGCTCGCGCGCGCCGGACTCATCGACGCGTCGCGGCCGATCGTCATCGAGTGCAAGGTCGGCTCGACCGAGGGAGGCCGCGAGCCGGGTGAGGACTCTCATCACCCCGAACGCGTGGGGGTCGTCCGCTCGTTCAAGCCGGTCGGCCACCGCCACACCGCCGAGATCGAGCAGGAGCTCGGCGTACGGGTCCAGCTGTCCGTCACCGCGGTCGAGCTTGTGCGGGGCGTGCTGGCCACCGCGCATGTCCCGGTGAAGGCGGGGCTCGACGACAAGGCCTGCTGGCGGGCGTACCGCGAGGCCTACGCGGCCGAGCCGTTCGTGCGGATCGTGAAGGAGCGCGGTGGGATCTTCCGCTACCCGGAGCCGAAGCTGCTCGCGGGCTCGAACTTCGCGGACGTCGGCTTCGCGATCGATCCGCGCGGTGACCGCGTGGTCGCGCTCTGCGCGATCGACAACCTCGTGAAAGGCGCGTCGGGCAACGGTGTCCAGGCGATGAACGTGGCCTGCGGGTTCGCCGAGACCGCGGGCCTCGAGTTCCCCGGGCTGCATCCGTGACCCTCCGCGCGGTCATCAAGGCTGGGGGCTCCGCCGGCGTGGACCGCGACAGCGTCGCGGACCTCGTGGCGGACGTATCGCGCTCCGACGAGATCGTGCTCGTGCACGGCGCATCAGCCGAGACCGACAAGCTCCAGGCCGCCCTCGGTCATCCGGTCGAAACGGTCATCTCGCCCTCCGGGCATCAGAGCCGGCGGACCGACCGCCGGACCCTCGAGATCTTCGCGATGGCCGCCCTCGGGGTCGAGAACTTCCTGTACACCGAGAAGCTGCAGGCCCGCGGTATCGATGCCTTCGGTCTCTCCGGTCTGTCCGGCCGCCTGCTCGTCGCGAAGCGCAAGGTCGTCCGCGCGGTACAGGACGGGAAGACGGTGCTGCTCCGGGACGACTTCACCGGCACGGTCGAAGTGGTGAACGTCCCGCTGCTTCGCCAGCTGATGGGTCCCGGTCGGGTCCCGGTGGTGGCGCCGCTCGCACTGTCGACGGAGAGCGAGGCGGTCAACGTCGACGGCGACCGGGTCGCCGCGCGCATCGCCGTTGCGATCGAGGCCGACGCGCTTCTGATGCTGACGAACGTCCCCGGGTTGCTCCGGGACGTCAACGATCCCAGCTCGCTCGTCCCGGACGTCACGCTGGATGAGGCCGAGCATCTGGCGGTGGGCCGGATGAAGAAGAAGATCCTCGCCGCCCGCGAAGCGATCGAGGGCGGGGTGGGTGAGGTCGTCATCCGCAGCGCCACCGGGGATCCGCGGATCCGCACGGTCATCCATTCATGAGCCACACGATCGAGCGCGAGAGCGCGCACACCTCCGGCCTCTACCAGAAGCGCGACATCGTCCTCGTGCGTGGCCTGGGTGCCGTCGTGTGGGACGACGCCGGTCGCGAGTACATCGACTGCGTCGGCGGGCAGGGCATCGCGAACCTCGGCCACGGCAACATGGCGGTCGCGGACGCGCTCGCACAGCAGGCGCGGACCCTCGCAAGCTGCACCGAGCTCTTCTACAACGACCGGCGCGCCGAGCTCTACGAGCGGCTTGCCGCGCTCCTGCCGGCGTCGCTCGATCGGATCTTCCTGTGCAGCAGCGGCACCGAGGCGGTGGAGGGCGCGCTCAAGTTCGCGCGCCTGGCCACGAAGCGGCACGGCGTGGTCGCGACGATGCGCGGCTTCCACGGCAAGACCATGGGCGCGCTCTCCGCGACGTGGGGCCCGGAGTACCGCGAGCTCTTCGGCCCCCTGCTGGAGGGCTTCACCCACATCCCGTTCAACAGGGTCGAGGCCCTCGATGCGGCGATCACGACGGACACCTCGGCGTTCATCACCGAGCTCGTGCAGGGTGAGGGCGGCGTCCGTCCGGCAACGAAGGAGTTCATTGCCGAAGCTGCGCGGCTCTGCCGCGCGCGCGGTGCGATCCTGATCATCGACGAGGTGCAGACCGGCTTCGGCCGGACGGGCACAATGTTCGCGCTCGAGCAATTCGGCGTCGAGCCGGACATCCTGTGTCTCGCCAAGGCGATCGCCGGCGGGATGCCGATGGGCGCGATCGCTTTCTCCCGGGCGCTCGGCGACCTCCCCAAGCGCTCGCATTCGACGACCTTCGGTGGCAACCCGCTCGCCTGCGCCGCCTCGATCGCAACCCTCGGCGAGCACGCCCGACTGAAGCTCGCAGAGGCGGCCAGGGCGCGCGGCGCGCAGCTGCACGCCGGGCTGCTCGCGATCTCCTCGCCGAAGATCCGCGAGGTCCGCGGCCTCGGCCTGCTCCAGGGCATCGAGCTGAAGGAGAACGCTGGGCCGACGCTGAAAGCGCTGCAGGAGCGGGGCGTGCTCGCGCTTGGCGCCGGCCCGACCGTCGTGCGCTACCTGCCGCCGCTCGTGATCAGCGCCGTGCAGGTGGATGCGGTCATCGAGGCCACGCGATCCGCGCTGAGCGCGTGATGGAGATGGAGCTCGCGCCCGACGACCTCGCGCTCATCGGCGGGCTCGTCGCCATCTCGTCGGTGTCGCGCAGCGAAGGGGATGCCGTGGAGTGGCTGGTGGATCGCATGCGCGAGCGGGGCTTTCGCGCATCGGTGGACCAGGCCGGGAATGCGGTGGGCGAGATCGGCGACGGGCCCGCGCATGTCGTGCTCTTCGGGCACATCGACACGGTCCCGGGTGAGATACCGGTGCGGATCGAAGCGGGGGACCTCGTCGGACGCGGCGCCGTCGACGCGAAGGGGCCGCTCGCGGCATTCGTCGCCGCGGCGACCGGACACATCGCCGGGCTTCGGGTGACCGTGGTCGGCGCCGTCGAGGAAGAGTCGCCGACGAGCAAGGGCGCGCGTCACTGGGCGACGCTCCCGGCGCCCGACTGGTGCGTCATCGGGGAGCCGTCCGGCTGGGACGGCGTCACCGTCGCGTACAAGGGCCGCCTCGTGCTCGGCGTCTCGCTCGTCCGCGACGCGCGGCATGGAGCCTCGCCGGGACCGACCGTCGCAGAGGAGGCGCTGTCCCTGTGGTCGCGGATCAATGACGCCGCCGCACGGCGCTCCGGTCCGTCGGATGTCCGGCCGTTCCGACGGCTGGACTGCCGGCTCGAGGGGATGCACGCGGCCGCAGGCGACGGGCTGGTCGAGCGGGCGGAGCTGCGCATCGGCTACCGCGTTCCCCCCGGCATCGGGACCGCCGAGCTGGAAGCGGAGGTCGAGTCGCTCGCGTCGGAACACGACGGCGAGGCGGAGGCCACGGTCGAGCGCATCGCTTCGGAGGAGGCCGCGAAGACGCTCCGCTCGACGCCGCTCGCGACCGCATTCGCGCGGTCGATCAGCGCGATGGGCGGTCAGACCACCTTCAAGGAGAAGAGCGGAACGAGCGACATGAACATCCTGCTGCCGGCCTGGGGCTGCCCAATGGTCGCCTACGGGCCGGGGGACGCGCGCTTTGACCACACGCCCGTAGAGCGTCTCGCATTAGCCGACTTTGCGCGCTCGATCGTGGTGCTGCGGGACGTGCTCGGGAGGGCGGCCAGTCGCTAGAATGACCGCGCCCTGGGCGTGCCGGGGCCAAGAGGGGTGAAGGGTGTTCTCTGGCCGCCGCCGGCATCAGCGCGCCATCATCGCCGCCCTCGCGGTGGTCGGCGTCCTCCTTGGCGCCTAACCCGCGCGGGCTCATCGACCTGCAGGTGCTGAACAAGCGCACCGGATCATCCGAGCGCCGCGACCAGATGCTGCTCGAGCGCATCGCCGAAAGCGTGGGGCCCGTGCTCGCCCAGACCTCTTCGGAGCTGTCTTGACCTCGCCGCTCGAGCGACGCCGGAACGAGCGGCGGGCCGTGGAGCGCGCCGAGCGCCGCGCGGCCGAACGCCGCCGCGGGGCGGGGCGCCGGGACCTCGACATGCTGCTCGATGTCACACGACGGTTGATGACGGTCACGGATCTCGACGCGCTCCTGCGGCTCATCGCGGATGCCACCGTCGCGATGGTCGACGCCGAGCGGGCCACGATCTTCGTCGTCGATCAGCAGCGGCAGGAGTATTGGTCCCGCGTCGCGACCGGCGACGGGGTGGGCGAGATCCGGTTCCCGCTTGGCGTCGGCATCGCCGGCACCGTGGCCAAGACCGGGGAGACGATCAGCATCTCCGACGCGTACGCTGATCCACGGTTCAGTCCGGCCAACGACAAGCGGACCGGCTTTGTGACCCGCAACCTGCTCACGCTCGCGATGACCGGCCACGACGGTGCGATCATCGGCGTGTTCCAGGCGGTGAACAAGAAGGACGGCG
>JANXXG010000299.1 GCA_025350745.1 Chloroflexota bacterium
ATGGCAACGGAGCTCACGATCAAGGTCCCGAACCGCGCCGGGCAGCTCGCCGCGATCTCAGGTGCCCTCGGCGCAGCCGGAGTGAACATCGCGTCGCTCGCCGGCAGCACGCTCGGCGGCAAGGGCCTCGTGCATATCGTCGTCGCGGACAAGGATGCAGCCCGCGCGCGCCGCGCGTTCAAGAAGGCCAAGCTGCGCGTGACGACCGATCGCAAGCTGATCGAGGTCCGTCTCGCCGACAAGCCAGGCTCGCTCGCGCGCGCCGCGGCGCGTCTCGCAAAGGGCCGCGTCAGCGTGGAGTCGGCGTACCTGACCGCCACCGGGAAGAAGTCCACGACGATCGCGTTCGGCGTGAAGGACGCTCGCAAGGCGAAAAAGGCGCTCGGCCGATAAGCGACCCGGTCGACCTGGTCGACCTGCTGCACGGCGCGACCCTCGACACCATTCGCGGCCTGCTCGCTGAGGATGCCGAGTGGTGGGTCGCCGGCCCGCCCGACGAGCTGCCGTTCGCCGGCGTGTTCCGCGGGAGCGCCGGCTTTGACCGGTGGCGCGCCGCGCTGAATGCGGCGGTGAAGTACGACCGCTTCTCGGTCCTTGAGGAGCTCGTCGCCGGCGATGAGGTCATTCACGTGATCGAGGCATCCGGCCACGCCCTCGGGACCGGCCGCGCCTACGCCAGTCAGGTCGTGCGGATGTTCACCGTGCGCGGTGGACGGATCGTCCGCGGCCGCAGCTTCTACGACACCGCGGCGTACCGCTCGGCGCTCCGGGTCTGACCCGCTAGCCTCAGCTCGATGTTCGAACAGCTCTCCGACCGACTGACCGCGACCTTCGACAAGCTCCAGGGTCGGCCGAAGGTCACGGACGCCGACCTCGATGCGGCCCTTCGCGACGTGCGGGTCGCGCTCCTTGAGGCGGACGTGAACTTCAAGATCGTCAAGGAGCTCGTCGCCACCGTTCGCGAGCGCGCCGTCGGCGAGAAGGTCCTCGAGTCGGTGAGTGGCGCGCAGATGGTCGTCAAGATCGTCCATGGCGCGCTCGTTGAGATGCTCGGTGGTGAAGCCGTGCCGCTCGCGAAGGCCGACCGGCCGCCAACGGTCATCGCCCTCGTCGGCCTCCAGGGCTCGGGGAAGACGACCACGGTGGCGAAGCTCGCGAACGTGCTCCGCAAGCAGGGTCGGCACCCATTGCTCGTGGCCGCGGACATCCACCGGCCGGCCGCGGTCGACCAGCTGCAGTCGCTGGGCAAGTCACTGGGTGTGCCCGTGCGCACCGTCCGACCCGAACATGTCGCCGACGATGTGGCTGCCGCCGTGAAGGGCGCGCCCGCGGAAGGTCGCGACGTGGTGATCGTCGATACCGCGGGCCGGCTGCACATCGACGACGCGATGATGCGGGAGGTCGAAGCCATCGTCGCTGCCGCCGCGCCGCACGAGGTGCTTCTGGCTGTCGACGCGATGAGCGGTCAGGACGCGGTCGAGGCCGCGACGGCGTTCAAGGCGCGCCTGCCGATCACCGGCCTCGTCCTCACCAAGGTCGACAGCGACGCTCGCGGCGGTGCCTCGCTCTCGATCCGCGCGGCGACCGGGGTGCCCGTGAAGTTCCTCGGTACGAGCGAGCGACTGGACGGGCTTGAGGTGTTCCATCCGGATCGCCTGGCGACGCGGATCCTCGGGATGGGGGACATCCTCACGCTCGTCGAGCGCGCCCAGGAGCATGTCGACGAGAAAGAGGCGGCCGAACAGGCGCAGAAGCTCATGGAGGCGCGCTTCACCTTCGAGGACTTCTACAAGCAGCTCCAGCAGGTCAAGAAGATGGGTCCTATCGGGGATCTCCTGAAGATGATGCCCGGCATGAGCGGCCTCGCGAAGCAGATGCCGGATCCGCAGCAGGCCGAGCGCCAGATGAAGACCATCGAAGCGATCATCTCGTCGATGACCCGATCGGAGCGTCAGGACCCGACCATTTTGAATGGCTCGCGCCGCAAGCGGATCGCGACGGGATCAGGGGTCACCGTGTCCGAGGTGAATGCGCTGTTGAAGCAGTTCAAGGAGATGCAGACGCTGATGAAGCAGTTCGGCTCCATGGCCAAGCGTGGCAAGCTCCCGAAGCTGCCCGGAATGCCGTTCTGATGCTGAACGCGGTATGCTTGTGCTCTCCCAGCGCGCAACTTTCACTGGAGGACCACTGACTTTGGCTGTGCATATCCGTCTGCGGCGCACCGGCAAGACGAAGGCCCCCACCTATCGGGTCATCGTCGCCGACTCGCGCTCGCCCCGCGATGGCAAGTTCATCGAGATCCTCGGCCACTACAACCCTCGCATCGAGGAGGGCGCACTCGTCCTGAACGACGAGCGCGTCCGTCACTGGATCAAGAACGGCGCGAAGCCGACCTCGACGGCCCGTGCGCTCCTGGTCCGCAGCGGCATCCCGGACGCCGAAGTCCCGCCCGTGGCCCGGTGAGCAAGGAAGCCGCGCTCATCGAGCACGTCGCGAAAGCGCTCGTCGACGACCCGACCGGCGTGATCGTGAAAGAAGAACAGGACGGCGACTTCCTGAAGCTGCACCTGCAGGTCGCGGAAGCCGACGTCGGTAAGGTGATCGGCCGCGGCGGCCGGATCGCGAAGGCGATCCGCGCGCTCCTGAAGGTGATGGCCACCCGTGACGGGACCAAGGTCAACCTCGAGATCGATTAGCCCGCGCGACGACCCGGACGATCAGCGTCTCGTGGTCGGCGTGATCAAGACCCCGCACGGTGTGCACGGCGAGGTCACCATCGATCCCCGCAGCGACGTCCCCGGCCGGTTCCGCGTGGGCGCGGTGCTCGACTGCGATGGCCTCGGCCCGCTGACCATCGTCTCGCTCCGCGGGGCGCCCGACAGGCCGATCGTCGGCTTCGCGGGGTACGCCGACCGCCCCGATGCCGAGCCGCTGCGCGGCCGCTCCCTTCGCGTCACGAAAGCCGAAGCGCGAAAGGCGACGAAGGGCAGCTATCTCTGGGCCGACCTGCTCGGGTTGCGGGCCGAGACGCCTACTGGCGACGTCATCGGCACCGTCCGCGACGTGCTCCGCGCCGGCGAGACGGATGTGCTCGTGATCGCACGCGCGACCGGTGGCGAGCTGCTCGTACCGGCCATCGCGTCCGTGGTCCGGGACGTCGACCTCATCGCTGGCCGGGTCATCGTCGCGCCGCAGGAGGAGCTGTAGTGCGCATCGACGTGATAACGCTCTTCCCGAAGATGTTCGACGGTCCGTTCGCCGAGAGCATCGTCGCGCGCGCGCGCGCGGCCGGGCGGTTGGAGCTCGTGATCCACGATCTGCGCGGCTGGGCCCGCGATCGCCATCGGACCGTCGACGATGTGCCCTATGGAGGCGGCGCCGGGATGGTCCTCAAGCCCGAGCCGCTGGTGCCCGCGATCCGCGAGATCAAGGGCGGTGATGGACATGTTGTGCTCCTGTCCGCCCAGGGCAGACGGTTCGATGAGGCGACGGCCCGGAGACTTGCGGAACATGCCCACCTCGTGCTCGTGGCGGGCCACTACGAGGGCGTGGACGAGCGGGTGATCGAGAGCGACATCGACGAAGAGCTTTCGATCGGCGACTACGTCGTCACCGGGGGCGAGCTGCCGGCGATGGTCGTCATCGATGCCGTTGCCCGGCTGCTCCCGGGCGTCATCGACGCAGCGTCGCTCGAGGAGGAGTCGCACACCACCGGCCTGCTCGAGGGGCCGCAGTACACGCGCCCGCCCGAGTTCGAGGGCCGCAGGGTCCCGGCGGTCCTGGTGTCCGGCGACCATGCGTCCATCGCGAAGTGGCGGCGCGCGGAGGCGGTCCGCCGGACCGCGGAGCGCCGGCCCGATCTCATCGACGCGGCAGCGCTCACGCCCGCGGAACGGGCCAGGCTGCCGCGACCCGCGGCCAAGGCGCCGGTGCCCGATGCCGACCTGGTCGCGGCGTACCGCTCGGGCATCGGGTCCTACCGCATCGCCGCGCACTTCGGGATCTCACCGGCGACCGTGCGCTCACGCTTGCGCGCCGCCGGCGTCCGGCTCCGCGCCGCTCGCAGCACGCCACGCGGACCGACGGCGGCCGAGGTCGCGCGGATGCGGGCGACCGGGCTCACCGTCCGTGAGCTCGCTCGTCATTACGGCGTGTCGCACGTCACGATCCTCGATCGGCTCAAGAAGGACCGGTCGAAATGAGCTATCATTCGATGACCCCGTGAGCACTGTTATGTCCATGAACGACGTCATGAAGACGCTTGCCTCCGAACAGCTCAAGGCCGACCTCCCAGAGGTCCGGCCCGGAGACACCGTCCGTCTCTCCGTGCGCGTCGTCGAAGGCGCCCGTGAGCGGCTCCAGGCCTATGAGGGCACCGTTCTTCGCGTCCGCGGCGGTGGCGTGAACAAGCAGATCACCGTGCGCCGGATCGCCAGCGGCGTCGGCGTCGAGCGCACCTTCCTCGTGCATTCGCCCCGGCTCGAGAAGATCGAGGTCATCCGCCACGGACACGCTCGCCGGGCGGCGTTGTACTTCCTCCGCGACCGCGTCGGCAAGGCCGCGACCCTCCGCGAAAAGCGTCGCTGATCTAGCGGCGGCGATCCCGGCTCCGCCGGGATTGGGATAATTCCGGTCGTGCCTTCGCTGCGTTTCGAGAAAGCTCTGTGGGATCTAGGCCTCACCCGGGTCGTCGGCGTCGACGAGGTCGGCATGGCCACCCTCGCCGGACCCGTGGTCGCAGCGGCCTGCCTGGTCACTCCCGACGTCCGCCTCATCCGAGCGGTCCGCGACTCCAAGGTCCTGACGCGGCAGCAGCGCGAGGAGCTCGTCCCCGAGATCCGGGCGCGCGTGACGCGGATCGGCAT
>JANXXG010000321.1 GCA_025350745.1 Chloroflexota bacterium
CCGGCTGCCGCATCTCGGCCACGACCTTGCTCATGATCGCGAGCGCTGCATCGATCTCGGCCCGGTCGAGGTCCGCGTGCGTCACCATCCGGAGACGCGGGGAGTTCCCGAGGTAGCGGGAGATCCGAAGGCCGCGCTCCGCGCAGGCCTTCTGGAACGCGCCGGCGTCCATCGCGCCGCGCTCGACCTCGAAGCCCACGATGTTCGTGACCACCCTCGCCGGATCGATCCGGAGGCCCCGGATCGCGGCGATCCCGTCGGCGAGCGCGCGCGCATTGATGTGATCCTCGACCAGGCGCTCGCGCATCGTGTCGAGGCCGACCAGCGCGGCCGCGGCGATGACCCCGGCCTGACGCATCGCTCCGCCGAGGAGCTTGCGCACCTTCCGGGCCCGGGCGATGGTCTCGGTCGACCCGCAAAGGATCGAGCCGACCGGCGCGGACAGCCCTTTCGAGAAGCAGAACTGAACGGTGTCCACCGGACCGGTCAGGTCCTTCACATCGACGCCCAGCGCCGCCGCCGCGTTGAAGATCCGCGCGCCATCGAGGTGGACCTTGAGGCCATGCTCGTGGGCGAGCGTCGCGGCCGCCTTCGTCTCGGCACCGCTGAGGACCGACCCGCCGCAGTTGTTGTGCGAGTTCTCGAGGCACAGCAGCGCGGAGCGGGGGAACTGGCCGGCCGCCGGCCGGATCGCGGTCTCGATGTCCTGGAGCAATGGCATTCCGTCGCCGTTCGGCACGACCCGGCCATGCAGTCCACCGAGGACGGTGAACGCGCCCATCTCGTTCTGGTAGATGTGCGCGAGATCGCCGAGGATCACCTCATCGCCCCGCTGCGCCTGCGAGAGCACGCCGCAGAGGTTCCCGAGCATCCCGCTCGCGACGTAGAGCGCGGCTTCCTTGCCGACCACGTCCGCCGAGCGCTCCTCGAGTCGGTTGACCGTGGGATCCTCGCCGTATTGATCGTCTCCGACCTCGGCGTCCGCCATCGCCTTCCGCATGGCCGCGGTCGGCCGGGTGAACGTGTCGCTCCGGAACTCCAGCATCTTCACTTCCCGAGCCCTCCCCTGTCACTCATCACCGGACCCCAAGGACGCCCGCGACCGCGACGATCAGCGGCGCGATCGCGATGGCCGGCAGAAAGTCAGCGACCTGCACATCGCGGATCTTCAGCAGCTTCAACCCTACGCCGAGGATCAGCAGGCCGCCGACCGCGCTCATCTCGCGGAGCTGCGCATCGGACAGGAGGCCGGCGAACAGGGCTGCGCCGGCGGCGAGCCCGCCCTGATAGACGATGATCACGATCAACGAGAGGAGCACGCCCCACCCGAGGGTCGCCGCAAAGGCGATCGCGGAGAGCCCGTCGAGCGCGCTCTTGATCGCGAGCAGTGACGCGTCGCCGGTCAGGCCGTTGCGGATCGCGCCGAGGAACGTGAGCGGGCCGACGCAGAACACGATGCTCGCGGTGACGAAGCCCTCGGCGATGGTGCTCGTGCTATCCGGGGCCGCGAGGCGGCGTTGCAGCAGTGCGCCAAGGGCATTGAGCCGGGTCTCAAAGCCGGCCGCGGATCCGAGCGCACCGCCGATGACGATCGCGCCGAGGGGGAACAGCGGGTTCGCCGAGTCGATCGCGAACTTCACGCCGAGGGCCATGGTGAACAACCCCACGCCCGCGATCGCGTTCTCCCGGAGACGCGGCGGCAGGTGGTCGCCCAGGAACGTGCCGAGGAGGCCGCCCACCAGGACGGTCGCTACGTTGAGGGCCGTGCCGGAGAACCACATCGGCTGGCTAGTATGCGAGTGATGGAGATGCCGCCCTCGCAACAGCTGCGGTTCTGGGCCCACGAGCTCGCGGGGATGGCCAAGACCGGCCTGCTCCACGCCCACGACAGCTACGACCAGGACCGCTGCGAGCGCATGCTCGCGATCGCGGAGCAGCTCGCAGCACTCACCATCGCCGACGATTTCAGCCCGGAGCGGCCGTACCTGGCCGATCCGGGGATCGTGACCCCGAAGGTCGGCTGCAGCGTCGCGGCGTTCGACGACGACGGCCGTGCCGTCCTGATCCAGCGGGCCGACAACAAGCGCTGGGCCCTGCCCGGCGGCTACGCCGAGGTCGGCTCGACGCCCTCCGCCAACGGGCTGCGCGAGTTCCGCGAGGAGACCGGCTTCGAGGCCCACGTGGAGCGGTTCGTCGGCGTATACGACAACAAGCACTTCGCGAGCGTCACGAATTACCAGTTCTACATCTGCCTGTTCCGCGCCCGGATCACCGGGGGCGCGGCGACCGTGTCGCACGAGTCGCTTGACGTGCGTCTGGTCGATCCGACGACGCCACCGGAGGACATGAGCATGCTGCAGCGCGCGATGCTCCACGATGCGGCGACCGGCGCGGTCGCGGTGTTCCAGTGACCGCGATCGCGATCGTTGGCGGCTGGAACTCACAGCCGACCTCCGACGTGCTGCGCGCCGCGTTGCCGGATGACCGGATCATCGGCATCGAGGGTGACGATCTCGGTCCCGCGAAGGAGGCCGAGGTGGTGTTCGGCGGGTT
>JANXXG010000336.1 GCA_025350745.1 Chloroflexota bacterium
TCCCGGGCGCGCCGTAGGCCGCGACCACAAGACCCGCCGTGCCCGTGGAGATCCCGAACTCGCGCGCGAGCGGCTCGAGGACGGGGCTCATGACGAGCCCGTTGTAGACCGCGGCGAACGACATGAATCCGAGGACCGCGAGCAGGGGCCGCCGGCTCGGGCTCGGTGCGCTGTCGCCGCTCACATCGGGCGGCCGGCGAACGCGTGCAGGAACCGCCCGAACGCGCGGATGTGATCGATGTAATCGGCGATGACGATGTTCTCGTTCGGCGCATGGTTCGCGGACCCGGCGTTCCCCGAGCCGAAGCCGACCGCCGGGATGCCGAGCTGATCGCAGACCTGGGCCATCGGCCCCGACCCTGCCATCAGGGGGTACACCACCGGCTCGGTGCCGTAGGTCGCGCGATTCGCGGCGACCGCGGCCTTCGCGACGTCGGTGTCGGACGGCCAGCGCGACGGACGCTCGCCGTGGTGCGGCGTGATGGCGACGTCGGTGAAGCCGCGGCTGTCGAGATGGGCGCGCAGCAGCGAGCGGACCAGCTCCGGCGTGAGGTCCGGGACAAGGCGGAAGTCCACCTTCGCGCTCGCCACGGCCGGCAGGACGGTCTTGGAGCCCTGGCCCTGGTATCCGGATCGCAGCCCGCAGATCGTGCAGGTCGGCTCGAGGAAGTACTTCCGCTTCAGCTCGAGGCCGGTCGCGCCGCCGACGAACCCGTCGATACCGTGGATCCGCTTCCACCCCGCCTCATCGAACGGCAGCGCCCGAAGGAGCGCGAGATCCGCCGCGCTCGGGACGCGGACGTGGTCCATCAGGCCGTCGACGATGATCGTGCCGCTCTCGTCCTTGAGCGACGCGAGCGCCCACACCAGGCGCCAGGCGGCGTTCGGCACGATCCCGCCGACGGACGAGTGCGCGTCGAGCGCGGTCCCGCGCACCTCGAGGTCGACGTAGCAGATGCCCTTGAGCCCCAGGCTGACCGTCGGCCGGCCCGCGGCGTCCTTGTAGCCGGCTTCCCAGATGCAGCCATCGGCGCGCAGCCGATCGGCGTGGACCCGCACGAGCTCGGCGAGGTGCTCCGAGCCGATCTCCTCTTCGCCTTCGAAGAGGATGCGGAGGCGAAGCGGGAGGGGGCCGACCGTCGCCTTGTATGCCTCGACGGCCTGCAGCCTCGCCATGAGGTTGCCCTTGTTGTCCGACGTGCCCCGACCGAACAACGACCCATCGCGAATGGTGGGCTCGAACGGCGGCGTCCGCCATTCCTCGAGCGGGTCGGGAGGCTGCACGTCGTAGTGGTCGTAGATCAGGAGCGTCCGGTCCCCGCTCCCCTGCTCGCCGATGATCGTCGGTGGACCGCCAGAGACCCGCTCCGCGGTCGCGACGAAACCGGCACGCTGCGCGCGCCCAAGAACGGCCGCGGCCGTCTCGGCGATCGCCGATCCCTGTGCGGACACCGTCGGCAGGCGCACGAGCGCCGACAGCTCGTCGACGTACTCGCGTTCGCGCGCCCGGACGTGCGCGTCGAAAGCGGCGAAGACGTCCGGCATCGCCGGAATTTATCCCTAATCCGGGACGGTCGTGAGACGCGTCTTGCTCTTCCCGAGCTCGCAGCGCGGGGAGTACGGCGTCACCTCGATCCACCGCTGCTGGCACAGGTATCGGACGATGCCGTCGGCATCCTCGAGGGTCTCGCGCTTGTAGACCTTCGCGCGCAGCAGCATGAAGACGCAATCACCGCAGTTCAGGGGGAGCGCGGGGCGCGGCCGGTTTGCGCGTCGCAGCGCGGCGAGCGCTCCGACCAGCGCGACCGCTGCCAGCAGCGCGACGAACCCCGCGAGGATGATGATCCCCATATCCGTCCGGCCCTCTCGTCCGTATCCACCGTATCAGGAGGTCTCGGTGAGAAAGACGACCATCGGGCTGGCGCTGGCGATCCTGCTCTCGGCCTGCGGTGGCGCGGGTGCGGGAAGTGGTGCGCCGCAGAAAGCGACGACGCCCGGACCCGCCGCGACGGCGGCGCCGGCGGTCGCAGGTACCGAGGCGCCGAAGGAATACCCCGCCGGAAAGACCGCCAACCCCAGCTCGTCGCCAGACGACTACATGGGCTATTAGCCGCCTCTAGGTCAGGGCGACCTCGGCGCCACGTTCGAGCCGCGCCGGGTGCTTCGCGTTCGTGTAATCGAGCGCGATGAGCGATCCGGTGAGGACCACGATGCCGGCGACCTGCCAGCCGGTGATCGTCTGCGGGGGCGACACGACAAGGAGATTCACCAGGATCCCGGTGACCGGGAAGGCGAGCTCGGCCAGGGTCGCGAGCGACGCAGGCGTGCTCGCGAGGCCGCGGTAGTAGAGGAGCATGGGGAACAGCCCCGGGATGATGGCGATGCCCAGATAGAGCGGGACGTCGCCGAGCCGGTAGCTGGCGAACGTCGCGGGACCGCCCAGCAACAGCATCAGGATGAGCAGGGCGGGTAGCGCGGTGGTGAAGCGAAGCGCGGTGAGGGTCGTGAACCGGACCGATGCCAGCGCGTAGCGGCCGAAGACCGTGGCCGCGCCCCAGAGCGCCGCGGCCGCGAGCGCGAAGAGACCGGCGCTCACGTGGAAGTCCTCCCACGCCGCGCGCGGGTCGAGCGGGTTCGGGATGACGATCGCGTACGCGCCGAGGATCGCGACAGGTACCCAGATCCACGCCCGGCGCGAGATCCGTTCACCGAGCCAGAAGTGCGCGAGCAGGATCGCGATGAGCGGCTGGGTCTTTTGGAGCAGCAGCGTCTCGATGAAGTGGAAATAGCTGAACGAGATCGTGAACAGGATCGTCGCGAGCGCGGACGCGCCCACCCCGATGAGGATGATCGCGCGCCATTGGGGCCAGGTCAGCGAACGGACCTCTCGCCATCCGAGCCAGAGGAGCGGAAGGCTCACGATCGTGAGGACGATGTGTTCCATCGTCACGATCTGCGTGGCCTGGAGGATCGCATTGCCGGGGAGGTGTTGGAGCAGCGGCGAGCGGAAGAGCGTGTCGGTGCCCCAGAGCATCGCGGCCAGGGCGACCAGGAGGACGGCGAAGCGATCGATCACCGGTCAAGGATGACACGGGATGGTCACTCGGTCACCCTCCGGTCGGTAGGTTTGCGGCATTTCAGGCCGGCCCCAGACCGCTCTGGCCCCGCCGTGTAAGACTTGACGCATATGACGCTCGTTCACGGGTCACACCCGTTCTGCTGACCGACGGCGAGCGCAGCGAGGCTGCGCTCCTTACCGAGATCGAACCCGCCATCGGCAAGCTCATCGACCGCCACCTCGCGGTCGCGAAGGAGTGGTTCCCCCACGACTTCATTCCGTACAGCCAGGGCCGGGATTTCGACAAGGAGCCCTGGACGCCTGATCAGGCCCGGCTGACGGGCGTCGCCCAGACCGCTTTCGAGGTCAACCTCCTCACCGAGGACAACCTGCCCTCGTACCACTACCTGATCCGCGCGATCTTCGAGAAGGGCGACGGCGCCTGGAAGAACTGGGTGCACCGCTGGACCGCGGAAGAAGGCCGCCACGCGATCGTCATCCGCGATTACCTGATCGTGACGCGGAACATCGATCCGATCATGCTCGAGCGTGGCCGGATGCAGAACATGCAGCTCGGGTACGACCGGCCGTCGCTGGGCGCCCTTCGTGGGCTCGCGTACACCTCGTTCCAGGAGCTCGCGACCCGGGTGTCGCATCAGAACACCGGACGGTTCTCGGCGGATCCGGTCGCCGACAAGATCATGGTCCGCGTCGCCCAGGACGAGAACCTGCACATGGTCTTCTACCGCGATGCCCTGCAGGCCGCGATGGAGCTCGCGCCGTCAGCCGTGGTGAAGGCGATCGCCGACGAGGTCATGAACTTTTCGATGCCCGGTGCGGGCATCAGCGGCTTCGTGCGCAAGGCGGCGAAGATGGCCGAGGCGGGGATCTACGACCTGCGCATCCACCACGACGACATCATCTGGCCGCTGCTCCGTTACTGGAAGGTGTTCGAGCGGACCGACCTTGACGCCGAGGCGGAGGCTGCTCGCGAAACGCTGGGCCGGTTCATGGGGAAGCTCGATGCGGCCGCGAAGAAGTTCGAGGATCGCCGCGCCGCGAAGCGGGAGCAGTCCGCACCGCGCTAGCTGTTCTGAAGGCCGTGAGGGAATCGGACCCTCGACAATCTACTTAGAAGGTAGCTGCTCTATCCACTGAGCTAACGGCCCCTGCGTTCCAATTATCAACGAACCAGTAGAGGCGGGCCTCTTCCGACATCCGGTAGATCCGCCCATTGCGCTCAGCGGACGTCTTGCGGCGATGACAGTTCGCGCAGCGCACTACGCACTTCTCCAGCTCAGCTTCAATCGTCGCCCACGGGAACGTACCGGTGATCATTTCGCTCACGTTCCAGCGTTTGTCTCGAAGGTGATCGAACTCCAACACGATCGGATCGGACTCGCCGCAGTCCACACAAGGATGATCGATCTTGAACGCCAGCAGTCTGGCTTTGTTCGCGGCGTTCACACCGCGACTCGACACCCGTACATGCTCGAGATGCCTCGTGCGGTTGCGTAGATACTAGACGCGCTTGTATTCGACCAGGCACGTTACACACCACAGCTGACGCTTGACCTGTGCGCGGTCTCTGAATCCGAAGCTCTCGGGCGCTTGCCAATATCCGCAGCGACCGCAAAGTCGGTAGTCGATCGTCTCCATGGATCAACAGTTCTTATACCAAAGTCTCGAAGTCGCGAGAAGAGGGGCGCTACTTCTTTGGCAGCAGCCGCGCGAAGTCCGCCGGCTCGACGTCGTCATCGTTCAATTCCGGGAACAGCCGAACGCCTGCTGCGGAGAAGGCCTTCGCGACGAACTCGCCGCACGAGTACGCCCCGAAGGCGTGGTAGTGCAGCCGAAACCGCGTCATGAAGCGGTCGAAGAGGATGACCAGGAAGTCCAGGCGGTCGAACGTGGCGCCGATCCTCGCCCGGGCCCAGTCGAGCGCCAGCTGCCCCTTCCCCTCGGGCGCGGGGATCACCGTGAACGTATGCCCACCTTCCTTCGTCCGGAGATCGCGGCGCACGACCCCGCGCTGGCGGGCCTCGATCGTGAACGTCTCGCCCTCGAAGATGGCCACGTGGTAGTAGGTCGATCGCGTGACGAAGCTGATGATCACGCCCAGGCCGCCCTTGGGCTGATCGAAGAGCAGGATGTCCCCGGGCTTCGCGCTCGCGAGGCTGGCCAGCGAGTCCGTTGGTGCCCGGTCCGTGGCTACCGTCCCGCGGTGTGGATCGGGGTGCCGACCGCGACGAGCGCGGCCTCGCGGAGCGTCTCCGCCAGCGTCGGGTGGGCGTGGATCGTCGCGACCAGGTCCTCGGCCGTGGCCTCGAGCCGCATCGCAAGCGTCGCCGCGGCGATCAGCTCGCTCGCGCTTCTCATTCAAGGCGTCAGGTCGGGCGCTCGCGCTCGGCGAGAGCGACGGCCTGCTCAAGCTCGTGACCGGAGGCGCGCACGGCCGCATCCTCGGCGTGCACATCGTCGGACCCAGCGCGAGCGAGCTGATCGCCGAGGCGACGCTTGCGATGCGGCTCGAG
>JANXXG010000339.1 GCA_025350745.1 Chloroflexota bacterium
TTGGCAAAGGGGTGTGCCAGGACTACGCCCACATCCTCCTGTCGCTGCTCCGCCTGCTCAACGTTCCGGCCCGGTACGTCTCCGGTCACCTGGTCGGCGAGGGCGCGCCGCACGCGTGGGTCGAGGCGTTCATCGAGCGCGGCACCGGCGAGATCGACGTCATCGGGTACGACCCGACCCATGCCCGGCGGGTCCGCCTCGACTACCTCACGGTCGCGGTCGGTCGAGACTTCTCGGACGTCTCGCCCACGTCGGGCTCGTACGGGGGGCCCGCGCTGGGGCGGCTCGCGGCCTCGAAGCAGGCTGAGATCGTCGAGGTCGCCTACGCGACGTCGGCGGAGGCGGTGGCGTGACGGTCGAGCAGCGCGCCGCCGTGCCGGCGTACGACCCCGGCACCTTCTGGGACGAGATGTTCGAGTCGCCGGGTCGCGTGCGGCCGCACTACGTGGAGCTGGCTCGGCGCCTCGCGACGCTGGAGCCGGCGGCGGTCGCGCGGCGGCAGCGCGCGGCGGAGCTCTCGTTCCAGGCCCGCGGTATCACCTTCGCCGTGAACCAGGATCCGGACGGTGCGGAGAAGACGATGCCGTTCGATCTGATCCCGCGAGTGGTCCTCGCCGACGAGTGGAAACGCATCGAGCGGGGGCTGGAGCAGCGGGTCCGCGCGCTGAATCTGTTCCTGCACGACATCTATCACGAGCAGCGCATCCTCCGGACGGATCTCATTCCGGCCGAGCTGGTCCTCGGCGCGCGCGGCTATCGGCGTGAGTTCCGGAACGTCGACGTCCCGCTCGGCGTCTACACCCACGTTGTCGGCAGCGACCTCGTGCGGGACGGCCACGGCAGCTGGTTCGTCCTTGAGGACAACCTTCGCGTGCCGTCCGGGGTGTCGTACGTCGTGGAGAACCGGCGGGTGCTCAAGCGCGTGT
The DNA here is from genome assembly GCA_025350745.1 of Chloroflexota bacterium. Taxonomy (GTDB): domain Bacteria; phylum Chloroflexota; class Limnocylindria; order P2-11E; family P2-11E; genus UBA4735. The sequence goes on from JANXXG010000339.1 coordinate 927, forward strand.
GGCCGCAGCTGTTCGCCGACTATCGCGTGCGCCCGGTCGAGGGGTATCCCCAGGATCTCCTCGAGGTGCTCCGCGCCGTCTCGCCGGCGTCGGACGACCCGACCGTCGTGCTCCTCTCCCCCGGTGTCCACAACTCGGCATTCTTCGAGCACGCGTTCCTCGCCAAGTCCATGGGGATCGACATGGTCGAAGGCACCGATCTGTTCGTCGACGACGCCGCGGTGTACATGCGCACGACCCGCGGTCGTCGTCGCGTGGACGTCATCTATCGCCGCGTCGACGATGACTTCCTGGACCCGCTTGCGTTCCGGGGGGACTCGCTCCTCGGCGTGCCCGGCCTGCTCGCGACCAGCCGGATGGGACGGGTGTCGCTCGCGAACGCGATCGGCACCGGGATCGCCGACGACAAGGCGATCTACGCGTACGTCCCGACGATCATCAAGTACTACCTCGGTGAGGACGAGATCCTGCCGAACGTGAAGACGTACGTGGCGGCGGACCCCACGGACCGCGCGTTCATCATCGAGCACCTGCCCGAGCTCGTCGTGAAGTCCGTGAACGAGAGCGGCGGATACGGGATGCTCATCGGACCGCACGCCCCGCGCGCGGACATCGAGGAGTACCGCGCGCGGGTGAAGGCCGATCCGCGCGGCTACATCGCGCAGCCGACGCTCGCGCTGTCGCGGCATCCGACCTGGAGCATCGACCACCTCGAGGGCCGCCACATCGACCTGCGGCCGTTCGTGCTGTTCGGACGCGAGGTCAAAGTGACGCCGGGCGGGCTGACGCGGGTCGCGCTGCGCAGCGGCTCGCTCGTCGTGAACAGCTCGCAGGGTGGCGGCGCCAAGGACACCTGGGTCCTGGAGAACGCCTGATGCTGTGCCGGGTCGCCGAGGATCTGTACTGGATGAGCCGTTACGTCGAGCGCGGCATCGCGGTCTCGCGGCTCATCGACGTCACGAAGCATCTCGAGCTGGACGCCGGGACCGAGGACTTCTGGGCGCCGTTGGTCGGGGCGATCGATCTCGAGAGCGACGACGTGCGGTTCTTCCTCACGAGCGACACCATGAATCCCGATTCGCTGGTGTCCTGCGCGCGCCAAGCCCGGATCCTCGCTCGCGGCATCCGCGAAAGCATGTCGAGCGAGATGTGGGAGGAGCTGAACACGCTCCACGTCGCGCTCGCGACGCCGGCGACGAGCCGGCAGATGCGGAACGAGGCCGGCTCGTTCGCCCGGGCCGTCCGCGGGCGGCTCGAGTCGTTCCAGGGCCTGGCCGGCTCGACGCTCGCCCGTGACGAGGAGTGGCAGTTCATCCAGCTGGGGACGTACCTCGAGCGCGCCGACGGCGTCTCCCGGTTGCTCAACCGCCAGGCGCACCTGCTCACGCGGCCCGTCGGCGGCGATCCCACCGGACCCGACACCGTGCGGTGGCTCGCGGTCCTCCGGACCTGCGGATCGGCGGAGGCCTACGCGCGCTACTACTCGCTGCGCGTCGAGCCCGCCCGGCTCCTGGAATTCCGCCTGCTGAACCCGATCTTCCCGCAGTCGGTGCGGTTCTCGCTCGCTGCGGCCTGCGACGCGCTCGATGCGATCGCCGGCCTCCGCGTCGCCGCGGGGAACGATCCGGGACCGGCGGTCCGTACGCTCGGCCGGGCGCGGGCGCAGGTCGAGCTCACCGCCATCGACGAGGTCTTCGATCGGGGGCTCGAGCCGTTCCTCACGAACATCCAGGAGCTCATCGCGCAGGCCTCCGATGAGCTCTCGGCGACCTACCTGCGCGACCAGCCCGCGCCCGGGCGGCTCGTGGGCGTCGCGCGGGCAGCGATGCTCATGGCCGCGCAGCAGCAACAGCAGTGAAGATCCAGGTCGAGCACCGCACGCTCCTTGAGTACAGCGACGACGTCGTCGAGAGCGTGATGGACACGCGCCTCGGCCCGCGCACCGACGAGCACCAGCGGTGGGGCCCGTTCGAGCTGAAGGTCACGCCGAGCGCCGCGATCCGGCGCTACGCCGACGGCTTCGGGAATATCGCGCACCTGCTCACGGTCGCGAAGCCGCACCGGACGATCGAGGTGGTCATGCGGGGCGAGATCGAAACGACCCTCGGCGACCCGTTCCAGCCACCACGGGCCCGGCCGACGGCGCTCGCACCCGGCGACCTCGCCGATTACCTCGGGCCGTCGCCGCTGGTCCCGCGCGTCGCGGAGCTCGAGACGACCGCCGCGCCGATCGCGGCCAGT
>JANXXG010000236.1 GCA_025350745.1 Chloroflexota bacterium
AGCGGGTCGTCCGGCGCAGGAGAGGGATGTCGTGATGATGATCGGGATCCTCGTGCCGGTCGCGATCCTCGGGTTGCTCGTCGTTGGCGCCGCGATGCTGTTCCGCCGGGGCGGAGACGGCCTGGACTTCGCCCCACGCAACCTGCTGCGGCTGTACCTGTACATCGCCTCGCTTGCCGGGATCGTCGTCCTCTCGATCGGTCTTTCCGGGATCTTGAACGCCGGTCTTGCGGCCGCCCTGGGCACTGGATTCATCTACGGCAGCAACTCCTTCCCAGTGCCGGCGATGGCGCCAGCATGCCCGCCGAACATTCCGCCGGGCTCGCCAGAGTGCAAAGGATTCCCGCCGGACTTCACCGAGCGTCAGGCGCGCGAGCTCGAGCGCCGGCGAGGCGATGACCTCATCCGCGGGATCACCTTCGCCGTGTTCGGTGCGATCTTCTGGGGAGCCCACTGGGCCGCCCGGCGGAGCGTGATCGGGACCGATGCGCCGCAGTCGGGGATGCGTCGCGGGTACCTCATGCTCGGGACCGTGATCTTTGGTCTCTCGACGGTCGTCCTGCTCCCAATGGGGATCTATCAGGGCCTGTCGTACCTGATCCTTGGCGCGGCAGACGGCGTCTACCGTCAGGGTGCCGGCGAGTCGCTCTCGGGCGGGCTCGTCACGCTACCCGTCTGGCTTATGTACCTCTGGCTGGTCGTGCGCGAGTTCCGTTCGGCGCGTCCGGCCGCCGCCCCGCCGGTCTAGATGCCGATCGATCACATCCACGTCAAAGGCGCGCGTGAGAACAACCTCAAGAACGTCGACGTGAAGATCCCGCGCGACAAGATGGTCGTCATCACCGGCCTTTCCGGATCGGGAAAGTCCTCGCTCGCGTTCGACACCATCTACGCCGAGGGCCAGCGACGCTACGTGGAGTCCCTCTCGGCGTACGCCCGCCAGTTCCTCGGGCAGATGGAGAAGCCGGACGTCGACTTCATCGAGGGGCTCTCGCCCGCTGTCTCGATCGACCAGAAAGGCGCGACGCGGAACCCCCGCTCGACCGTGGGCACCGTCACCGAGATCTACGACCACCTGCGGCTGCTGTTCGCGCGCGTGGGCGTGCCGCACTGCCCGACCCACGGCATCCCGATCGTCGCCCAGCATGTGCAGGAGATCGTCGATCAGATCCAGGGCCAGCCGGAGGGATCGCGGCTGCTCATCCTTGGGCCGCTGGTCCGCGACCGGAAAGGCGAGCACCAGCAGCTGCTGGTGACGGCGCGCCGTGGCGGCTTTGCCCGCGCGCGCGTCGACGGCACCGTGCGCGACCTGTCCGAGGACATCGTGCTCGACAAGATGAAGAAGCACTCGATCGAGGTCGTCGTCGACCGGTTCGTCGTGCATCGGGGCGCCGACGCCGAGGCCGATCGATCACGGCTCACGGACTCGGTGGAGACCGCCCTGCGGCTGGGCGAAGGGCTCGCGCTCGTCGCCGACGCCGACGGAAAGAGGCCGGAACGGATCTTCTCCGAGCGGTTGGCCTGCCCTGAAGGCGACTTCTCGATCGGCGAGATCGAGCCGCGGACCTTCTCGTTCAACTCGCCGCATGGAGCCTGTCCGGCCTGCACCGGCATCGGGACGCGGCTCGAGCCCGATCCCGAGCTCATCCTCGCGAATCCGGACCTGTCGATCCGCGAAGGGGGAGTCCTGCCGTGGCAGCGGGATAAGAGCACTGCCGCGTACCGGATGGCGATCCTTGTGGCGGTCGCACGAAAGGCCGGATTCTCGCTCGACACGCCGATCAAAGACCTTCCGAAGAAGGCGGTCGAGGCCGTCCTCCATGGGATCGGCGCGCCGCTGAAGCTCTCGTACGAGAACCGGAGCGGCAACAAGCGAAGCTACGAGGTGGACTTCGAGGGTCTCGTCGGGTGGGTCGAGCGCTCCCACAAGGAGACGACGTCGGACTTCACGCGCATCGACCTCGAGCGCTACATGAGCGAGCGGCCGTGCCCCGTCTGCGGCGGCGCCCGCCTGAAGCCGGAGACGCTCGCAGTGAAGATCGGGGACAAGAACATCGTCGACGTCTCGCGGATGTCGGTCCTTGAGGCCGTCGAATGGACCAACGTGCTCGACAAGGTGAAGGGTGGACCGCTCGGCACCAGGGAGCGCACCATCGCGAAGCAGGTCTTGAAGGAGATCCGGCAGCGGCTTGGGTTCCTGAAGGACGTCGGTCTTGATTATCTGACCATCGACCGGGCCGCGACGACGCTGTCGGGCGGCGAGGCTCAGCGGATCCGGCTCGCGACCCAGATCGGGTCCGGGCTCATGGGGGTCCTGTACATCCTTGACGAGCCATCGATCGGCCTCCATCAGCGCGACAATGCCCGGCTCATCCGCACGCTCCTGGGGATGCGCGATATCGGCAACACCGTCATCGTCGTCGAACACGACGAGGAGACCATCCGCACGGCCGATTGGGTCATCGACGTCGGTCCCGGCGCGGGCAAGCACGGCGGTGAGATCATCGCCGAAGGCCCGGTCGAGACGATCCTCCGGTCGCAGTGCTCGATCACGGGGGCCTACCTCGCGGGCCGTCGGCGCATTCCGGTCCCGGCGCGGCGACGGACGCCGAAGCGCGAGGCGATCATCGTGCGCGGCGCAACTCAGAACAACCTCAAGACCATCGACGTGCGCTTCCCGCTCGGGGTGTTCATCTCCGTCACCGGCGTCTCCGGATCCGGGAAGAGCACGCTCGTGAACGACATCCTGTTCCGGCGGCTCGCACAGGCACTGGCCAAGGCGAAGGATCGGCCGGGCGCGCATCGCGCGGTGGAGGGCATCGCGCATATCGACAAGGTGATCGATATCGACCAGTCGCCGATCGGCCGGACCCCGCGGTCCAACCCCGCGACCTACACCGGCCTGTTCACGCCGATCCGGGATCTGTTCGCAGCGATCCCCGAGGCCAGGCTGCGTGGCTACACCGCCGGGCGCTTCTCGTTCAACGTGAAGGGCGGGCGCTGCGAGGCGTGCGTGGGCGACGGGATCATCAAGATCGAGATGCAGTTCCTTCCGGACGTCTACGTTCCCTGCGAGGTATGCGCCGGCAAGCGGTACAACCGCGAGGCCCTCGAGATCCACTACAAGGGAAAGAGCATCAGCGACATCCTCGACATGACCGTCGAGGAGGCGCTCGGCTTCTTCGCGAACGTACCGGCCGTCGAGACGCGGCTCCGGACGCTCAACGACGTCGGCCTCGGCTACATCCACCTGGGGCAACCCGCGACGACACTGTCGGGCGGCGAGGCCCAGCGGGTGAAGCTCGCGACCGAGCTCAGTCGGCGGGCCACGGGCCGGACGCTGTACATCCTCGACGAGCCCACGACCGGCCTGCACTTCGCCGACGTCGAGAAGCTCCTCGAGGTGCTCCACCGGCTCGTCGACACCGGGAACACCGTGGTCGTGATCGAACATAACCTCGACGTGGTAAAGACCGCGGACCACGTCATCGACCTCGGCCCCGAGGGTGGCAAGGCGGGCGGGGAGATCATGGCCGAGGGCACTCCCGAAGAGGTCGCGAAGGTCCGTCGCTCGTTCACCGGCCGGTACTTGCGCGAAATCCTCACGACCGGCGAGCTGCGCGGCATCGCCTGAGCCGCTGCCGATGAACGCCATCGACCTGCTCATCGGCGCGGCGCTCGTGCTCGCCGTCGTGACCGGCATCCGCGCGGGCTTCATCAAGACCCTCTACGGCCTTGTCACCTGGGTCGTGGCCATCCCCGCCGCGTTCCTGCTCCAGGGTCCGTTCGGGTCACTGCTCGCTGGCGCGGGTCTGGCGGCCCCCGCGGCCCGCACGATCGCCTTCGTCGTCGTGCTTCTGATCATCGAGGTTGGTTTCACCGTCGGCGGACAGCTGGTCGTCTTCCCGTTCGTCGACCGGCTGCACAGGGATCGCACTCTCGGTATCGCAGACCGCGCCTTCGGGGTTCTCCCCTCGATCCTGCGCACGCTCGTCATCACCGCTGTCGCGCTCGCCGCGGCCCTCGTGCTGCCGGTCGGCAGCGAGGTCCGGACCGCGATCGACCATTCGCGCGCGGCCCAGGCGCTCATCGCACAGGTGTCGGCGGTCCAGCCCGCGCTCGGCGCGCTCGCCGGCGGCCAGGACGACGGCGCCCCCCTCTTCGTCACCCGGCTCGGAGCCGATCAGAGCGAGAAGCTCGATCTTCCGAATGACCTCGCCCTCGCCCCCGATCCGGACGCAGAGGCCGAGATGCTCCAGCTCTTGAATCAGGAGCGGACCAGCCGCGGACTTCCGGCGCTCGCGCTCGACACGCGCATGGTGCCGGTCGCGCGGCAGCATTCGCTCGAGATGTTCCAGCTGAAGTATTTCGGCCACCAGTCTCCGTCTCTCGGCTCGCCATTCGACCGGCTGCAGGCGGCGAAGATCTCCTACACGCGCGCGGGCGAGAACCTCGCGTACGCGCGCTCGGTGGCGATCGCGCACCGGGGCCTCATGGAGAGCCCCGGGCATCGCGAGAACATCCTTCGCCCGGAATTCACCCGGGCTGCCATCGGGGTCATCGCGGCCGGCCCGTACGGTCGGATGTTCACGCAGCTCTTCATCACCCCGTAGCGGTCCAGGCCCGGAACGTGCAACGAACGTTCGGATGCATAGGCCGTTCGCGTCGGTCACGAGGTGGATCACCGAGACGCTCGCCAGCCCCTGGGCCCTCGGGGTCGCGCTCGCGTTCATCGCGGTGTACGTCGTCGCCGGGCCCCGGCTGGGCCTGCCCGAGCAGCGCCTGGACCTTGGGTTCTTCCTGACGTTCACGACCTTTCTGCTCGTCTTCGTGATCGAGCATCAGGGCTACGGCGACCGCGCCGCGGTGCAGACGAAGCTCGACGAGCTGATCCGGGCGCTTGATGCCGATCGATCGAAGATCGGTATCGAAGTGCGGCCGCCGAAGGAGATCGACTCAATGCGAGTGGAGGCCCGCGAGCGAGAGGGTCGCAGGTCGACCGAGTAAGGTCAG
>JANXXG010000358.1 GCA_025350745.1 Chloroflexota bacterium
GCCGGCGAGGACCGGCACGGTGGATGAGTACCCACGGACCGAGTACAGGTTCGCGAGGACGAGTCCGACGATCGGAGTGAGGATCGCAGCGACGCCGACCGTCGCGAGCCATCCGTCAAGAACGGCGCCCCACGATGTGCCGCGCGGGCGCACAACAAGATCACGTGCCACAGCATTGCCCTCCTTTAGAGAGTCCCCCCACCAGTCATGCAAGCCGGGGGCCACCTGTCTGGGGCCTTGCCAGGGCGGACTAAACGGCCGCGGTGCGGCTCCCGGCGCTGCCCGCCGACCGGGCGGACCGCGCGAAGGTCTCGGCGAGGTCCGTCTTCTCCCACGGAAGGTCGAGGTCCGGCCTGCCGAAGTGCCCGTACGACGCCGTCTGGCGATAGATCGGGCGACGCAGCCGGAAGCGCTCGATGATCTCCTGCGGACGGAAGTCAAAGTGCTCGTCGATGAGCCGCCGGATCACATCGTCGTCGACGGTGCCCGTGCCGAACGTCTCGACGTTGAGTGATACGGGCTTGGCGACTCCGATGACGTAGGCGATCTGGATCAAGCATCGCGTCGCGAGCTTCGCCGCGACGATGTTCTTCGCGACATAGCGCGCGGCATACGCGGCCGAGCGGTCGACCTTCGTCGGGTCCTTGCCGCTGAACGCACCGCCGCCGTGCGGCGCAGAGCCGCCGTACGTGTCCACGATGATCTTCCGGCCGGTGAGACCGGCGTCACCCATCGGGCCCCCGATCACGAACTTTCCCGTGCCATTGATCAGATACTTCGTGTCGTTGTCGAGCAGCTCCTTGGGGATGGCCGCGTGGATGATCGCTTCCTTCACATCCTTTTGGATGCGAGGAAGGTCGATGCCGTCGTCGTGCTGGGTGGCGACGACGACGGTGTGCACCCGCTTCGGCACGCCCTTGTGGTACTCGACCGTGACCTGGCTCTTGCCGTCGGGTCGGAGGTACTTGAGCTCGCCGGTCTTGCGGGACTTCGCGAGCTGCTTCGCGATCGAATGGGCGAGCGTGATCGGCAGCGGCATGAGCTCGGGCGTCTCATCCACTGCGTATCCGAACATCATTCCCTGGTCCCCGGCACCGAGCTCCCCCCGGTCGTCCTGGGCCCGGTCGACGCCCTGCGCGATGTCCGGTGACTGCGGCTTGATCGCGGTCAGCACGCCGCAGGTCTCGTAGTCGAAACCGTAGTGCGCGTTCGTGTAGCCGATGTCGCGGACCACCTCTCGAACGATGGAAATGACGTCGGCATACGCGGTCGTCGTGATCTCACCTGCGACGAGCACCGTCCCGGTCGTCGTCGCCGTCTCGCAGGCGACCCGAGACATCGGATCCTTGGCGAGGAGCGCGTCCAGGATCGCGTCGGACACCTGATCGCACAGCTTGTCCGGATGACCCTCGGTGACGGACTCGCTCGAGAAGAGCCACTTATCTGCGCGCATGAAGCTGGTCGTCATGGTTAGGTCCCTGCCTTCCAGGAGTTCGAATACGTCTTCTGGGCATCGGTCATCGTGTCCACCTTCATGCCCATCGCTTCAAGCTTGAGCTTCGCGATGAGCGCGTCGAGGTCCTCCGGCACCGCGTACACGTCGGGCTTGAGATCCTTGCCCTTCCCGAGCAGGTACTCGATGGAGAGCACCTGGTTCGCGAAGCTCATGTCCATGACCGCCGCGGGGTTCGCTTCCGCGGCCGCGTGATTCAGGAGCCGGCCCTCGGCAAGGAGGAAGATCTTCTTCCCACTCTCGTGGCTGTACTCCTCGACGAACGCACGCACGGTGCGCTTGCCCTTCGACTGCATCTCGAGCGCGGGGATCTCGATCTCGTCGTTGAAATGTCCCGCGTTCGCGATGATCGCGCCGTCCTTCAGGGTCGGGAAATGCGCCGCCCCGATGACGTTCAGGTTGCCGGTCGTCGTGATGAAGATGTCCCCGCGCTTCGCGGCCTCGGCCATCGGCATCACGAGGAAGCCGTCCATCGCCGCCTCGAGCCCGCGGAGCGGATCGACCTCGACGATGACCACGTTCGCGCCCATGCCGCGGAATCGCGACGCGACCCCCCGCCCGACCCAGCCGTACCCGGCGACGACCGCCGTCTTTCCGGCGATGAGGATGTTGGTGGCGCGGAGCAGGCCGTCGATCGCGGACTGGCCCGTGCCGTACTGGTTGTCGAACATGTGCTTGGTGCGGGCTTCATTCACCGCGACGATCGGATACGCGAGGACGCCCTCGGCGGTCATCGCCCGAAGGCGGATCACCCCGGTTGTCGTTTCCTCGGTGCCGCCCTTCACGTGGCTGAGCAGCTCCCTGCGGGTCGTGTGGAGGAGCGTCACGACGTCGGCGCCGTCGTCCATCGTGATCTGCGGCTTCGTCTCGAGGATCGCCTCGATGTGCCGGAAGTAGGTGTCGCGGTCTTCGCCCTTCTTCGCGAAGACGGCGATCCCCTCGTTCTGCACGAGCGCGGCGGCGGCGTCGTCCTGCGTCGACAGCGGGTTCGAGGCGCACAGCGCGACGGACGCGCCCCCGTCGCGGAGGGTGATCGCGAGATTCGCGGTCTCGGTCGTCACGTGGAGGCACGCGCCGATCCGCAGGCCCTTGAACGGCTGCTCCCTCGCGACCCGCTCACGGATCTTCGCGAGGACGGGCATCTCGCGGGCGGCCCATTCGACGCGTCGCGAGCCGGCGTCGGCGAGCGAAAGGTCCGCGACGTCGGACTGAGGCTTGGTGGCTACGGTCATGATGTTCTCCCGAATAGATTCTTGGTGAGCCGTTCCCAGACGGCGCGGCGAACTGCTGGTCCCTCGACGAATGGAGCGTGCACCTCGTACCCGAGGCGCCGGTAGACGCTGACGG
>JANXXG010000359.1 GCA_025350745.1 Chloroflexota bacterium
AAAGCCGCGAGATCGAGGAGGAGCGGCTTCGCCGCGACGAGCGAGTCCACCAGCCTTGAGCACTCTCGCGGCAAAGCCGCGAGATCGAGGAGGAGCGGCTTCGCCGCGACGAGCGAGTCCACCAGCCTTGAGCACTCTCGCGGCAAAGCCGCGAGATCGAGCAGGCGAGTCCTCTAACGCGCGCCGTCGTGCAGCGCGTGCGCGCGGCGTCGGTCGATGTCGGCGAGGATCGGGCCGGTTCGATCGAGCACGGTCTGGTCGTGCTCCTTGGGATCGGCGCGACGGACACCGCGACGGATGGTGAGCGGCTCGCGGCGAAGATCAGCTCGCTCCGGATATTCGACGACGGCAGTGGGAAGCTGCAGCATTCGGTCGGCGATGCCGGTGGCAGCGTCCTCGTGGTCCCGCAGTTCACGCTCTATGGCGACATCCACCGCGGCCGCCGCCCGGACTTCACCGCGGCCGCACCGCCCGAGGCCGGCCGCCGACTGTACGACGCGTTCTGCGGCGTGCTCCGAGCATCCGGGCTGACCGTCGCCACGGGGGTCTTCGGCGCGGCGATGCACGTCCTGATCGACGCGGACGGCCCGGTCACCATCGTCATCTCGACCGACCGGTGGAGCGAAGGCGAGGTGTGACGAGCCCGCGGAATATCTAGGTGCTGCGATACACCAGCGCATTGTCGAAGAACTGGGCGTCAAGAACGGAGGAGTCAACCCATTCATGGTGGATTCCTGGACCTGTCTTCACTGAGCGCCTGATCGCCTGCGCGATTCGATCCCGCGGGCTGATCACAGTGATATCCAGCAGAAGTTCGGCGGCATCCGTTGGACGGACACGTTTGATCGCGCGCTGGAGCTTCAAATACGCACCGGTCGGACCATCTTCGTCGACGACGGGCGACGCAATGTAAAGCCGCCACCGCGAAGCAGTCTGAAGGTACGTCCAGAACGCGGCTTGGACCGGAATCTTCGCTTGATCCAGCGCACGGAGAATGTCTTCACCGGTGCTGCTGTTCGGACCTACCAATGACGTCTCAACCATTGAAGTACTCCGTGTCTCCTTGCTGTAATTGCATGGTAGATCGCATCTGCGTCCGAGCGACGACTTCGGCGATAACGACTGATCTCGGACCAATCCTTCACGACCGCCCAGTTCGCGGCGAACAGCGCATCGGCCTGACTTTCGGCTAGTAGGGCCGTCGTCAATCCTGCGGTGCTGACCAACTTCTGCAGATCGTGGATGTGACTGTCTCTCGCCAATCCGAGATCGGGGAACTCGTGCCGACGCGTTGCCTTCGCTATGACGGCCTTGAGACCGAGCTCAACCACATGCCCGGCCAGGTAATACGCCCCGTCGAACCGCGCGGCGGCGCGCAGGGCGCGCACTTCTTGAAGCCGGCAATTGCTGAGTTCCCTAAGATCTTCTCGGTTCATCGACTATCCGGGGCGAAGATACATCCCTAAATCGGCATGGGGTTGCGCCTAGTTCGCTGCGGCCAGATCCAGCGCCGCCGCGAGCGTCAGCTTCGCGGCCTTGAGCCACAGGCGGCGGTTGGAGACGTTGGCCGGCGTGTCGCTGGTCGTATGGAACGTGTTGTTGCCCGGGAACGTCGAATCGTTCTCCCCATATCGCTGCACGAGCGCGACCGCCGGTATGCCGGTCAGGCCGAACGGCGCCGCGTCCAGGATCGTGTTGCCGTCTCCCGCGAACTGCGCATTCAGAGGTGAGATCCCGATGGCGTAGCGGTCGTTCGCCGCGATGAGCTTGTCGCGCAGACCGGCCGAGCCGTTCGTGTACCAGATGAGGTCCAGGCGATCCGTGATGGGGTTGAACCCGACCATGTCGATGTTGATCACGGCGCTGTAGGGATACGGCTTCGGCAGCGACGCGACGTAGGCGCCGCTGCCCTTGAAGAACAGCTCCTCGCCATCGAAGAACGCGAGGACGACGCGGTGCCGCAGACTGGCGCGGTTGGCGGACAGGATGCGCGCGTACTCGAGCAGCGCGGCCGTGCCGGTCCCGTTGTCGTCGGCGCCCGGCGCGGCGGTGATGCCGGGATTCCAGCTGGGCGACCGGTTCGAAATGGAGTCGTAGTGGGCGCAGATCATGATCCAGCCCGCGGTCGGCGGAGCGTTCAACGGATCGATGGTCACCAGGAGGCTCTCGAGCGCGATGCCCTGGTAGACGTTCTTGTACGAGTCGACCTGCACCCCCATCGCACCGAGCTGCTCCTTGAGGTACGCAAGGGCCTTCGCGTGACCCGGGTGACGGACGTCCCGCGACACGACCGAGGTCAGGGCGAGGAGGTGATCATTGAGCTTCCCCATGTCGATCTGCGCGATGAGCGCCGAAACCGGGACGGGCGAAGCGGACGAGGCAGGCGGCGGAGCACTACGTGGCGTCAGCGCGATGGTCCTACTGGCGGCGGGCGCGGATGTCGCCGGAGGCGGGCTGGCGGATCCAGCCGCCGACGGCGACGTCCCGCACGCCGCGGCAGCAACCACCATCATCAGGACCAAAGCACGCATGCCTTAGTTCAGCGAGCCGATCGGCTGCCGACGCTCCTTGCGCTCGTTCGCCGTCTTCTCCGCGTACTCCTCGGACCAGAACTGGATCGAGCCGTTCTCGGCGTCGACGAAGACCGTGTCGCCCTCCTTGAACTCACCAGACAGGACCTTCTGGGCGAGCGGGTCGAGGATGAGCTTCTGGATGGTCCGCTTGATCGGTCGGGCCCCGTATGCCGCGTCGTAGCCCTCCGTGGCGATGAGCGCCTTCGCGTTGGCGGTGAGCTCGAGGTGGATCTTGCGCTCCTCAAGGCGCTTCGCGAGGGCCCTCGTCTCGAGCTCGACGATCGTCTCGAGCTGCTTCTCCACCAGACCGTGGAAGATGACGATCTCATCGACCCGGTTGAGGAACTCCGGCCGGAACTGGCTGCGCAGCTGCTCCATGACGTGCGTGCGCATAAGGTCGTCATTCTTTCCGGCGAGCTCGCTGATGTACGACGACCCGACGTTGCTGGTCATGATGATGACGACGTTCTTGAAATCGACGGTGCGGCCCTGGCCATCGGTCAGCCGTCCATCATCGAGGACCTGGAGCAGGATGTTGAACACATCGGGATGGGCCTTCTCGATCTCATCGAGCAGGAGCACGGTGTACGGCCGCCGCCGGACGGCCTCGGTGAGCTGGCCGCCTTCGTCGTAGCCGACGTACCCGGGAGGCGCCCCCACGAGCCGGGCGACCGTGTGCTTCTCCATGTACTCGCTCATGTCGAGCCGGACCATGGCTTTCTCGTCGTCGAACAGGAAGTCGGCGAGGGCCTTCGCGAGCAGCGTCTTCCCGACGCCGGTGGGGCCGAGGAACAGGAACGAGCCGAGCGGTCGATCGGGGTCCTGCATGCCCGCGCGCGCCCGCCGGACGGCGTTGGACACGGCCGTGACGGCCTCCTCCTGACCGACAATGCGCTCGTGGAGGCGCTCCTCCATCTTGAGCAGCTTGCCGACCTCGCCCTCCAGCAGCTTGCTCACGGGGATGCCGGTCCACTTGCCGACGACGTCGGCGATGTCCTCGGGAGTCACTTCTTCGGTGACCATCTTGTGCCGCTGCTGCAGCTCCGAAAGCCTGGCCTCACCGGCCGCCACTTCCTTCTCGAGCTGGACGAGGGTCCCGTACTTCAGCTCGGCGGCCTTCGCGAAGTCCGCTGAGCGCTCGGCCTTCTCGATCTCAGCCCGGACCGACTCGAGCTTTGACTTCTTCTCGCGGATCTCCGTGAGCGCCGCCTTCTGCATGTCCCAGTCGGCGCGCAGGCCCTTGCTGGACTCCTTGAGATCGGCGAGCTCCTTCTCGAGCTTGGCGAGCCGGTCCTTGCTCGCGGCATCGGTCTCCTTCTTGAGCGCCTCGCGCTCGATCTCGAGCCGGCGCACGATGCGCTCGACCTCGTCGAGCTCGACGGGCATCGAGTCGATCTCCATCCGGAGCTTCGAAGCCGCCTCATCCACGAGATCGATCGCCTTGTCCGGGAGGAACCGGTCATTGATGTATCGGGACGAGAGGACCGAGGCAGCCACGAGTGCACTGTCGAGGATCCGCACCCCGTGATGCACTTCGTATCGCTCGCGCAGGCCGCGCAGGATCGAGATCGTGTCTTCGACCGTCGGCTCGCCAACGCGGACGGGCTGGAAGCGCCGCTCGAGGGCGGCGTCCTTCTCGATGTACTTGCGGTACTCGTCGAGCGTCGTCGCGCCGATCGCATGGAGCTCGCCGCGGGCGAGCATCGGCTTCAGCAGGTTCGCCGCATCCACCGCGCCCTCCGCAGCGCCGGCGCCCACGACGGTGTGCAGCTCGTCGATGAAGAGGATGATCTCGCCCTCGCTCGCCATGATCTCCTTGAGGACGGCCTTGAGGCGCTCCTCGAACTCACCGCGGTACTTCGCGCCGGCGAGGAGCGAGCCGATGTCGAGCGCGAACACGCGCTTGCTCTTGAGCCCCTCCGGCACGTCACCACGGATGATCCGCTGGGCGAGCCCCTCGACGATCGCGGTCTTGCCGACGCCCGGCTCGCCGATGAGCACGGGGTTGTTCTTCGTCCGCCGCGACAGGACCTGGATGACGCGGCGGATCTCTTCATCACGACCGATGACCGGATCCATCTTGTTCTTGCGCGCCATCTCGGT
>JANXXG010000374.1 GCA_025350745.1 Chloroflexota bacterium
GCTTGGCGTCGGCCGGCGTGAAGAGCTGGACCGCGGCCGCCGTCGTGGCGGGCGCGGTCCCGATCGCGAGCTCGAGGCCCCGGGGACCCGCGGTGATGCCGACCTCGGTACCGGGTGGCGCGTAAAGGGCGTGCGGCGGGCCGTCGAACGGGGACGCGCGACCGTCGGATGCATCGAGCGTCTCTGCGCCGGCGCGAAGCTGGCCCCCGCCCGAGAGGAGCACGAGGCACGCCTCGCGACCGCTGTGGCGCCACATGCCGGTCTTCCCCGGAGCGAGCCGGATGGCATCGAAGCCGACGAACTGCCACCCCGCGCGCTCCGGGGTCAGCGACAGCATCGCCCCGCCGGGACCGGGGTCACCGCCCCTGATCAGCAGGCTCGAGAGGGCGGTCATCTACACGTGCCCCCGCTGCTTCTTCTTCGCGTCCGACCATTCGAGCCTGGCCTTTCGAACGCCCTCCTGGGTCGAGATCTCCGCGGGCACGACCTCCCACCACGACTCATAGCTCGGCACGCTGGCGGCGGGGTCCGTCTCGATGACGATGACCGTCGTCTCGGTCCGGGCCTTCGCGTCGTCAAGAGCGGTCCGAAGCTCGGCGATGGTCCGGACCCGCAGCGAGCGCGCGCCGAGGCTCAGGGCGTTCGCGGCGAAGTCGATCGCAAGGCCCGATGCGGTGCCGAAGCCTTCCGAGCCGAGGGACCGCGACAGGTTCCCGATCGACGCGAATCCGTGATTGTCGATGAGGACGACGATCAGCTTGGTCCCTTCAGATACGGCCGTCGTCAGCTCGCCGGGCGACATGAGGTACGAGCCGTCGCCGAGCATCACGAAGACCTCGCGATCCGGCGCCGCGAGCTTCGTCCCGATGCCGCCGGGGATCTCGTACCCCATCGTGGAGAAGCCGTACTCGACGTGATAGCCCTTCGGATCGCGCGTCCGCCACAGCTTGTGGAGATCGCCGGGCAGCGAGCCGGCAGCCGCGACGACGACGTCGCGCGGACCGCTCGCCGCGTTCACCGCGCCGATGACCTCGCGCTGCGCGGGGAGTCCGGTGCCGGCCGTCGCGTACAGCCGCGTGACCTCGGCGTCCCACTCGGCGTGCAGCTTCTCGGCCTTCGCGCGGTACCGGTCGTCGATCGTCCAGTCGACCGCCGCGAGCGCCGCGAGTCCGGTGCGGGCGTCGCAGAGGAGCGGCAGCGCGTTGAGCTTGTACGCATCCACGGCGGCGACATTCAGGTTGATGAACTTCACGCTCGCGCCCTCGAAGGCCGTCTTCGATGCGGTCGTGAAGTCGCTCCACCGTGTTCCGATACCGATGACGAGGTCCGCATCGTGGGCGAAGCGGTTCGCCGCGAGCGTGCCGGTGGCGCCGATCGCGCCGAGCGACAGCGGGTGGTCGTAGGGCAGCGCCCCCTTCCCGGCCTGCGTCTCCGCGACCGGGATGCCGCTCCGGTCGACGAAGAGCCGCAACGCGTCGGTCGCGCCGCTGTAGATGACGCCGCCGCCGGCGACGATGAGCGGACGGCGCGCCGCCGTGATCAGCTCGACCGCGCGCGCGAACGATGCGGCGTCCGGTGGCCGCCGCTCGATGTGCCACACGCGCTTCGCGAGGAACTCCTTCGGGACCTCGAAGGCCTCGGTCTGCACGTCCTGGGGGAGCGAGAGGGTCACGGCGCCCGTTTCGGCCGGATCGGTGAGCACGCGCATCGCGTGCAGTGCCGCCGGGATGATCTGCTCTGGGCGGCTGATCCGATCCCAGTAGCGGGACACCGCCCGGAACGCGTCGTTCACCGAGACGTCGCCCCGCCCGGGGTCCTCGAGCTCCTGCAGCACCGGGGCGGGCGCCCGCGAGGCGAACACATCGCCCGGCAGGAGCAGCACCGGGATCCGGTTGATCGTCGCGAGCGCGGCGCCGGTGATCATGTTCGTCGCACCAGGACCCACGGACGAGGTGCAGGCGAATGTCGAGAGCCGGTCCTTCATCCGCGCGTACCCCACCGCGATGTGGACCATCGACTGCTCGTTCCGGGCCTGGTGATACGCGAGCGCCTCGGGATGCTGCGACAGGGCCTGACCGATGCCCGCGATGTTGCCGTGCCCAAAGATGCCCCAGCAGCCCGCGAAGAAGCGCTGCTCGACCCCGTCGCGCTCGACGTACTGCTGCCCCAGAAAACGCACGAGGGCCTGAGCCATGGTCAGACGTGGCACCGCTAGCCCCCCCGCACGATCTGCGCGGCGGCGTCCACCGCGGCGTGCACGTCGCCATCCGGCGGGTAGAGGAGCGTGCGGCCGGCGACCAGACCGCGGACCTGCGGCAGCGACATCGCCTTCGCCCACTTCGAGAACGTCGCCTCACGGTCGGTCCCGGGATCGCCACCCAGGAGCACCACCGGCAACGTGGTCGCCGAGAGCAGCCGCTCCTGGTCGTCGACCACCGGCAGCTTCAGCCACACCCGCGCGGAGCCTGAGCCGAGGCCCGAGGCGACCGCCATCGCCCGCATCGTCGCATCGAGGGACAGATCGTTCGACGACCGGCCATCGACCGTCCGCGACGCGAAGACCTCGATCATCGCGTGGAGCCCGAACGCGGCGAGCTCATCGATGGCCCGCGCGCAGCCCTCCATCGTCCGGAGCGTCCCGGCATCGCCGTCAGCAACGCGGAGCATCATCTTGCCGCCGTTGAGCCCCGCCTTCACGATCGCTGCGGCGGTGTAGCCGGTGAACCGGTCGTCGAGCTCGAAGATCGAGCCGGCGAGGCCGCCGCGATTCATCGATCCGAACACGACCATATCGTCGAGAGCACCGAGCAGCGCGAGATCGTCGACGATGTCCGCGGTCGCAAGGACGCCGTCGACCTGCGGATGCGCGAGCGCCAGGACCAGCCGATCGAGCAACACGCCGCGGTCGGCCATCGCCCGCGGATCGCCGCCCGCCGCCATCACGCCACGAGCCGGATGGTCGGCCGCGATCAGGAAGAGCTTGCGACGCGGGTCCAGCCCCGGGGACGTGCGGCCGGCAAGAGCGGTCGCCACCGCGTCCGGATCGAACGCGCGCAGCCTCGAGAGCCTGGCGACGGTGTCAGACATGGGCGGCGGGCCTCGACAGCACGGCCTCGACCTCGACCTCGGTCGGCATCGCGTCAGCGCACGCGAGGCGCGAGGCGACGACCGCACCGGCGGCGTTCGCGAACTCCAGGGTCCGCCGGAGCGGCCACCCCAAGAGCAGCCCATGCACGAGCGCACCGCCGAAGGCGTCGCCGGCACCCAGGCCGTTGACGACGTCGATGCGGACGGCGGATACCTCCACCCGCTCGCTCTTCGTACGCGCGAGCGTGCCGCACGGTCCCTGTTTCACGATCGCGAGCTCCGGCCCGAGCTGGAGGATCGCGTCCGCTGCCGCGTCGGGGTCGCGTTCGCCGGTGGCCATCTCGAGCTCATCGATGTTTCCGACGGCCACCTTCGCGTACGGCAGTGCCAGGCGTGCGGCGTCGCGTGCCGCGAGCATCGAGCTCCAGAACATCGGGCGATGATCCAGATCGTGGATCACGCGACCGCGCGCCGCGCGTAGCGCCGCGAGGGTCGCGGTCCGGCTGGGCTCCTCGGACAGCCCCGTGCCCGTGGTCCAGAGGATCGGGACGCGCGCGATCGCCTCGAGATCCAGCTCGTCCGCGGTGATGGTGAGGTCGGGCGCCTTCGGTGAGCGGTAGAAGAGGAGCGGGAAGTCGTCGGGCGGGAAGATCTCGCAGAACACCACGGGCGTGTGATGCTCCGGATCCGTTCCGACGAAGCGCGCGTCGACCCCGAACTCCGCGAGCGCTTCGCGGACATACAGGCCGAAGCCATCGTCCCCCACCTTCGTGATGACGGCGCTGCGATGGCCGAGGCGCGCGGCGGCGACGGCGACATTCGTTGGACTGCCGCCAAGTGACTTGGCAAAGGTCTTCACCTTCGCGAGCCGGACGCCGGTCTGCTCGGGATAGAGATCGACCCCGACCCGACCCATGGTGATCAGTTCCAACTCAGACACGCGCGCTCACGAAGAGCAGGCTGCGCTCGATCCCCGGCAGTGGATCCGCGGACACATCCTTGAGCGCGACGTCCTGCTCGAGCACGTACCAGCCGTCGTAGCCGCCCTCGCGGAGGACCGTGAGGACCTCGCCGATATTCGCATCACCATCGCCAAGCGGTGTGTAGAGGCCCTGCTG
>JANXXG010000006.1 GCA_025350745.1 Chloroflexota bacterium
TCGCGCCGACAAGGTCATCGACACGACCCACCTTTTGGTGAAGGACCTGCGCGACACGCTCCATTCGCTCTACGGGGAAGGCAGCTCGGGGATGCTCGTGCAGCTCGTGAGCTTTGGCTACAAGTTCGGTCTGCCGCAGAGCGCCGATCTCGTGCTCGACGTGCGATTCATGGAGAACCCGTTCTACATCGAGGCGCTACGCCCGCTGTCGGGGAGCGACGCGCCGGTCCGCGACTTCGTGCTCGGGCATCCGGCGACCGCCGCATTCCTGGATCGCCTCATGGCGCTCCTCGAGTTCGCGCTCCCGCGCTACGCGGACGAGAAGAAGGCGCGTCTCGGCATCGCGTTCGGGTGCACCGGTGGCCGCCATCGGTCGGTCGCGATCGCCGAGGAGGTGGCGCGCCGGCTGCGTTCATCGTGGACCGGCGAGATCATTGTCGAACACCGGGACCGCGATAAGCCGGACGTGCGCACGTGACCCGCGGCATCACCGCGCAGGCCCGGTCTCCGTTGTCGGACGAGGTGAAGGCCGAGCTCTCGCGGTTGTCGCTGAAGGCGTGCGACGCCCGTGTTCTCGCAGCACTCCTCCCGCGGGCCGCGCACCTCGGTGCTCCCGCGCGGCGCCTGGCGCGGCGGACCGCAACGGATGCCACGACCGGCTCCGCGTTCCGGACCGCCTGTTGCCGCCGGACGTACCTGCGCGGCCTCATCCTCGCCGGTGGCTCGCTCTCGGCGGGGGCATCGGGATATCTGCTGGAGCTGCGGCCGCCCCGCGGCGAGATCAGGCGCGCTGCATCGGTGTTGGGTCGCGAAGGGTTCGCCCCTTCGATCCGCTCGCGGCGCGGCCAGCTGGTCTTCACGCTCCGCGACGCGGAGATCATCGCCGCGTATCTGCGCGCCGCCGGCGCGACCGAGACGCTTCTGCGCTTCGAGGCGAAGCGCGTGTCCCGCGAGGTGCGCGGACGCACGAACGCACTCGTCAACGCGGAGGCGGCCAATCTCGGTCGAGCGGTGGTCGCCGGGCGGTCCCAGACGGAGGCCATCCGCACGCTCGTTCGCGCGGGCCGCCTTGCTCGGCTTTCGGCACCGTTACGCGAGACCGCGCGGGCGCGCCTCCGCGCGCCGACGGCGACCCTCAGCGACCTGGCCGACCGGCTCGACACCACCAAGTGGATCGTCCGCTCGCGGCTGCGGCGACTGGTCGAGGAAGCGTCCGAATGACGCGCGGACGGCTGGTCGTCGGCAACTGGAAGATGAATCCCGCGACGATCAAGGATGCCCTCGCGCTCGCTCGCACCGTCGGCGCCACGCCGCATGCGGCGGTTGACATCGGTGTCGCTCCGCCGGCGATCGCGCTCGCGGCGGTCACGGATGCGCTCCGGTCAACGGACGTCGCCGTCTTCGCCCAGGACGTCCATTGGGAGGCGAGCGGCGCCTACACCGGTCAGCTGAGCGTTTCGATGCTGCGCGGCCTCGCGGCCGGCGCGATCGTCGGCCACTCGGAAGTGCGCCGTGACCAGGGCGACGATGACGCGCGCATCGCGCGGAAGCTCGCGCGAGCTCTCGGCGCCGGTCTGCAAGCCATCCTCTGCGTGGGCGAGACCGAAGCCGAATTCGCACAGGGCCGGACCGCGTCGGTCCTCAAGATGCAGATAGCGCGGGATATCTCCGAGGTGTCGGACCTCAGCCCCGAGCGATTCATCGTTGCCTACGAGCCGATCTGGGCCATCGGGACCGGGCGCCCGGCGTCGGGCGCGCACGCCAGCGCGGCGGCGCAGACCATCCGGGCCGCTCTGGACGCGAGTGGTGCCTCCGCGGACGGGATCCGCGTCCTCTACGGCGGGAGCGTCTCGGCCGCGAGCGTCTCCGAGTTCGCTGCGGCCGACGGCATCGACGGCGCCCTGGTCGGAGGCGCGTCGTTGAAGGCCGACGAGTTCGCCGCGATCATCCGGGCCTTCGCGCCATGACCGCGGGGTATCGCCCCGTCGTCCTCTGCGTGCTCGACGGATGGGGGATCGCGCCCGACTCGCAGGCGAACGCTGCCACGCGTGCGGACACGCCGCGGCTCGACGCCATCTTTCGTGAGCAGCCGCATGCGACGCTCGAGGCGAGCGGTCGAGCGGTCGGTCTGCCGGTCGGGGTGATGGGGAACAGTGAGGTCGGCCACCTGACGATGGGGGCCGGCTATGCGGATCCGCAGGCGCTCGAGGTGATCGGCCGCGCCATCACCAACGGAAGCTTCTTCGCGAACCCGGCGCTCCGGAGCGCGTGCGCGGCGGCTCGTGCCGGCGGCACGCTCCATCTCATGGGTCTGCTGTCCACCGGCGGCGTGCACGCCGACATGAAGCACCTGGCGGCGCTGGTGGAGCTCGCGAAACGCGAGGATGTCCGGACCGTCGTGCTCCACGCGTTCCTCGATGGACGCGACATGGCACCCCGAAGCGCGCTTCCGCTTCTCGATGCGGCAGCGGTACCGATCGCGAGCGTGCATGGGCGCTTCTACGCGATGGACCGGGACAAGCGGTGGGAGCGGACCGAGCGCTCGTTCAACGCGATCGTCGAGGCGACCGGTCCGCGCGCCGGGACCGCCCAGGATGCGGTGCGCGCGTGCTATGCCGCAGCGGACTGCCGCGACGAGCTCCTCGAGCCGGCGGTGATCGGTGACGGCCGGCGGGTCGCCGACGGGGACGCCGTCATCTTCTTCAACTTCCGCCCGGACCGCGCCAGGCAGCTGACGTGGGCGTTCCTGCAGGACCGGTTCAGCGGCTTCCAGCGCTCGCGCGTGCCGAAGCGGCTGACGTTCGTCACGATGACGGACTACAACGTCGACCTCCCCACGGCCCGCGTCGCGTTCACGTCGCAGCCGGTGACCTCGCTCGCCGAGCTCCTGGCCGAGCGTGGCCTGCGGCAGCTCCACGTTGCCGAGACCGAGAAGTACGCCCACGTCACGTACTTCTTCAACGGCGGTCGGGAGGCGCCGTTCCCCGGCGAGGATCGTGAGCTCGTGCCGTCGCCGAAGGTGGCCACCTACGACAAGGCACCGGAGATGAGCGCTCGGCCGGTCGCAGAGCGTCTCGCGGCGGCGATCCGCACCGGTACCTACGACTTCGCGATCGTGAACTTCGCGAACCCCGATATGGTCGGTCATACCGGCGTCTTCGATGCGGCGCTCACGGCGATGCGAGCGACCGACGACGCGGTCGGCACCGTGGTGGACGCCGCCCTTGCCTCCGGCGGGTGCGTGCTGCTCACCGCTGACCACGGGAACGTCGAGGAGATGACCTTCCCCGACGGAAGCCTGAACACCCAGCACAGCACGAACCCGGTGCCGGCGGCGTTCATCTCCGCCGACCCCGGCGCGTGGACGATGCGGGACGGCGTGCTGTCCGATGTGGCACCGACGCTGCTCGGGCTGCTCGGGGTGCCGGCGCCCGCCCGGATGACCGGCCGCTCGCTGCTCACCCGGCGTTGAACCGGGGCCGGCTCATCCCCAGCGGACGGACGGGACGCGTCGTATGGGCCGCCTACGGCGCGGCCGCGCTCATCGTGACCGCTGCGGCGCTGCTCGCGTGGGGTCGGGCCCTGCTCCTGCGCGGCCCGGTCCTGTATGGCGAGGGCGCCGTCGCGCATGCCGCCATCCTCACCCGGTCCCTCGAGGCGTACGCGAGCACCGGAGGAGCCACGTTCACCGCGGCGAACTATCCGCCGTTGTTCTATGTCGGTGCAGCGATCGGCGATCCGTTCCTCACCGGGCGCGGGCTCAGCATCGCGGCCACGCTGTTCGTCGCGGCGATCATCGCAGCGCGCGCGCGCCCGGCAGGTCGGGCGATCAGCGTCGTGCTCGCCGCAGGGTGGCTCGCGCTCGTGCCCGTGGCGATCTGGGGTCCCGCGCTGAAACCGGATCAGGTCGCCCTCGCGTTGACCGTCGGCGCCGTCATCTCCGTCGAGCGCCGCCGCGTCGCGCTCGCGGCCGTACTGCTCGTGCTCGCGATCCTCGCAAAGCCCACTGCGATCATCGTCGCTATCGCGCTCTTGTTGTGGATCGCGCGCTACGACCGCCCGCGCCTCGGCCGATCGCTCGTCGCGACCGGCGTCGCGCTGTCCGCCGCGGCCGTTGCGCTCCTTCCATTCGGATACGCCGACGTGTGGCGGCACGTGGTGACGTGGAACGCGCTTTCGTGGACGGCCGAGCAGGCCGCCCTCGTGCTGTTCGTTGGGGTCCTCATCCTGGCGGCGCCCGTCGGCGGTGCGCTCGCAGCACGCGGCTTCCGCGGTCCGGTCGCCGCCTACGGATGCGCGGCCCTCGTCGTGGCTCTCCTCGGTGGGCGGGAGGGTGCGACGATCAACTACCTGCTGGATCTCGCCGCCGCCGCATCATTGGCGCTGGCCTCCGTCGCGCCGGCCATCGCGCGGACGCCCTCCTACCCGGCGATCGCGCTCGCGAACCTGCTGGTCGCCGTCGCGTTGCTCGACCCGCTCGGCATCGTGCCGGGGCGGACCGCGACGACCGGTGCATGGGGCGATCCCGCGCGTGTCGCCGCGGCCTCCGCCGCGCTCGCAGGCGATGAGGTGGTGCTCGCGGAGGACAGCGGACTGCTCGTCGCTACCGGACATCAGGTGACGATCGATGACCTCTTCCTCTGGAGCCGGCTGGTGGCGCGTGGCGCGATCGATCCGCAGCCGCTCCTCGACCAGGTCCGCTCCGCGCGGTTCACGGCGGTCGTCAGCGAGGTCGAGCTTGCGCGGCTCGCGGATGCCCCCGGGTACGAGCGCGCCCGCTGGGATCCGGCACTGGTCCAGGCCGTCGAGGTGCGGTACCGCCTCGTGGCACGTGCTGCCGGCGGTCTCTTCATCTACCGGCCGCGCTGAACGGGTACACTGAGGTCTCCGATGGATCTCCTCCAGGTATCCCAATTCCTGATCGCCGCCGCGGTCGGCACGTCGATCCTCCTGCAGGCGCGGGGGACCGGCCTGTCATCGACCTTCGGCGGCGAGTCCACCGCCTACCGCAGCCGGCGAGGTGTCGAGCGCACCCTCTTCCGCCTCACGGTGATCCTCGTCGTGGTCTTCGTGGTCATCTCGCTCGTGGGTGCACGCGCGTCGTCGCCGACCGCCTAGAAGGTCCCGCCCCCGGCGGGTCTGAACGTTGACCGCGCGCGACAAGCTCATCGTCCTCGCGCTCGTCGGTCTCCTCGTCGTCACGAGCGCCGTCGCTGCGCTCACCGATCGGACGGACCTCCCGACCGAACCGGCATTCGGCGGCACGTACGTCGAGGGCGTCGCCGGGGTCGTGCAATACCTCGATCCGATCATCGCGGCAACGAACGTGGACCAGGACGTCGCGCGTCTGGTCTTCACCGGGCTGACGCGGTTCGATCGCGCTGGGACGATCGTGCCGGACCTCGCGACCTTCCAGATCGATCCCACCGGCAAGATCTGGACGTTCTCCATCCGGAACGACGCGACCTGGCACGATGGCGCCCCGGTCACGGCCGACGATGTCCTCTATACGGTCGGACTGCTGCAGGATCGGGCCTATGGTGGGCCGTTCGCCGACGCCTTTCGCGGCGTCCTCGTCTCATTCCTTGGTCCGAAGACGGTCCGGTTCACGTTGCCCGACGTGTACGCGCCATTCGCCGGCAGCACGACCGTGCCGCTGTTGCCGGTCCACATCCTGTCGGGCGTTCCGTTCAGTGAGCTCAGCCGCCATCCGTTCAACCGTCAGCCGATCGGCACGGGACCGTTCCGGGTCACAGAGGTCGACGCGCGCCAGGTGACGCTCGTGCGCAACGACGACTTCTACCGTACGAAGCCCGCGCGCCCCCGGGCGTACCTCGATCGATTCGTGTTGCGCTTCTATCGCGACGGCGGCGAGGCTCTTGCGGCCCTCGCGCGTGGCGAGATCGACGGGACCGGCGGCCTCTCGCCGCAGGACGCCGGGCGCGCGCGGACGTTGAAGGCCG
>JANXXG010000067.1 GCA_025350745.1 Chloroflexota bacterium
CTTGCTCTTCGAGCGGTTCCTCACCGAGGACTCGCACACGATGCCGGACATCGACCTCGACATCGCGACGAACGATCGCGAGGAGGTGATCCAGTACGTCTACCGAAAGTACGGCGACCAGTACGCCGCCATGGTCTGCAACGTCGTCACCTACCGTTCCCGTTCCGCATCACGAGAGGTCGCGAAAGCACTCGGCTTCAGAGCGGAAGTCATCGATCAACTGGCGAAATCCCTGGACACCCCGCGCTTTGACTCGCGAATGGTCATCAGGCCGGCGGGAGGACTCTCGGGAGGGGGCCTCGACGGCCGTGACTACGCCAGCGTGGATGAGGCCCCGACCGAGAGCCTCACGCCGGCCCACACCGATGCTCTGAACGACCTCGAGCAAGCGCGTTGGCCGCTGTTCACGAGGATCGTCGAGGAGATCGCCGACTTTCCGCGGCATCTTTCCATCCACAACGGGGGCATGCTCATCACGGCGCTACCCCTGGTCGACACGGTGCCGATCGAGCGCGCGACGATGCCCGGCCGGAACGTCGTGCAGTTCGACAAGCGTGACGTCGAAGATCTCGGGCTCATCAAGATGGACCTGCTCGGGCTGCGCACGCTCTCGCTCATCAAGGATGCCGTCGCGATGATCGATGAGCTGCACGGCGTGCGACTCGACCTCGGCACGATCGCGCTCGACGATCCGGCGGTCTACGACCTCATCTGCGAGGTCGACACGATCGGCCTGTTCCAGGTCGAGAGCCGCGCGCAGGCTCAGGCCCTGCCGCGGGTGCTGCCGCGCAACTTCGCGGACATCGTCGTGGAGGTGGCGATCATCCGGCCCGGCCCGCTGCAGGGGAACATGGTGAATCCGTACATCAACCGCCGGCAGGGCCGCGAACCGGTGTCGTACGCGCACCCGCTCCTGGAGCCCATTCTGAAAGAGACCCTCGGGGTCATCCTGTTCCAGGAGCAGATCCTCCGCGTCTCCATGGCCGTGGCTGGATTCACCGCTGCCGAAGCGGACAAGCTGCGTCGGGCGATGAGCCGCGCGCGGTCGAGCGAGGACATGGAGCGCCTGCGCGCGCCGTTCGTGAAGGGCTCGCTGGAGCACGGGCTCGACGATGCGACCGCCAACCTGATCTTCGGCCAGATCGCCGCGTTCGCCGAGTTCGGCTTCTGCAAGAGCCACGCGGCGGCGTTCGCGCTCACCGCATATCACACCGCGCACCTCAAGCTCTACTACCCGGCCGAGTTCTACGTCGGACTCTTCAACAACCAGCCGATGGGCTTCTACTCCCCGGCGGTCATCGCCGGGGACGTGAAGCGCCACGGCATCCGGATGCTGCCGGTCGACGTGAACCGCTCCGATGCGAAGGCGATCGTCGAGCGCCGCGTCGAGACCGGCGGACCGGCCGATGTCATCGACAGCTCGAAGACGATCGCCCGCCACCGAGCCTGCCGGGTCCACGACGTGCGACTTGGCCTTACCAGCGTGAAAGGACTCGGCGAGGCCGAGGCGGATGCGGTCCTCGACGAGCGCCACAGGGGAGCGTTCACGTCGTTCGACGACTTCGCGCGCCGGGTCGGCATGAAGGAGGAGGCGCTCCGTAATCTCGCGCTCGTCGGCGCCTTCGACGGGCTGGGCGAGCAGCGCCGGGCGCTCCTGTGGCGCGCGCGCGATGCGCACCGCACGTCACCGACGTTCACCCGGCCGGTCCTCGCGTACCCCACGACGACCGCGCCGTCGCTCCCGGCGCTCAGCGAGCAGGAGCGCGCCGCGCTTGACTACCGGATCACCGGCATCCCCACCGGGCCGCAGGTGATGCGCTTCTATCGCGAGCGCCTGGAGACCCGTGGCGTCCGCACGTCCGTCGAGATCCAGGAGCGGGCCCACGGATCGACGGTCGTCGTCGCCGGTGCGATGGTGGTGAAGCAGCACCCCGAGACCGCGAAGGGCCACGTGTTCCTGTCGCTCGAGGACGAGTACGGCCTGGTGAACATCATCATCCGGCCCGCGACGTACGCGAAGTACAAGCCGGTCGTGGATCTTGGGGGCGCGGTGGTCGAGGGGACGCTCCAGCACGTCGACGGGGTGGTCTCGGTGCTGGCGCGCCGCCTCGACGAGCTCGCGCTGTTCGTGAAGCTCGCGTCGCGCGACTGGCAGTGAGTCCTATTTAACGGTGATGGTCGCGTTCATCGAGCTATGGAGGCTGCAGTAGTAGGCGAACGTGCCCGCGTCAGCGAAGGTGAAGCTGAACGTGCCGGCTGCGGGGAGCGGGCTGTCGAACTTGCCGTCCTTGTTCGGGCGGGTCCCGCTCGTGACGGTGTGCGCCGCGGTGTCCTTGTTCGTCCAGGTCACCTTGGTGCCCTTCGGCACGTCCATGTTCGCCGGGAACTTGAATGCCTGGACGTCGATCGCGACGTCGGCGGCCTTTGGGGCCGGGCTGGCGGTCGCGGCGGGCGCTGCGGTCGAGCCACACGCGGCAGTGATGGCGATGGCTCCGGCGAGCCCGAGTGCTCTGTGGATCGCGGTCATGCGGTCCTCCTGCGGTTGTTCTGTCCACCATACGGGTGACCAGCCCGCCTGGATGCGGTCAGGGGACGTTGAACAGGTAGCCGGCCCGGCTCTCGTCGCCGATGACGATCGTGAGCAGCCACGGGCCCGAAACGGCCTCGCGCAGGTCCAGGGCGTATACGCCCGGCTCGGTCTCGCGGCTCACCAGGATGTCGTGGTGCTCGTGGCCGGGGGCGCTGCCCTCGTAGATGAGCAGGCCGGTGACCGGCTTCCCGGCGACCAGGGTGCCAGCGGTGTCCGTGAGTCGGACCTCGGCGCGCTCGCCGCCGGCAGCCGCGCTGCGGGTGATCGCGAGCAGGTACGGCCCCGCCGCGAGCCG
>JANXXG010000078.1 GCA_025350745.1 Chloroflexota bacterium
GACCCGACCAGTACCAAGGCGAAGATCACGAGCGGTGACGTGACCACGAGCACCGCGAGGGTCACGCTGCCGGCGGCGAGCGCTGTGGGGAAGAAGTTGTACGCGGGCTCCTCGAAGTACACGTCGATCAGCAGCATCGCGATGATCGACAAGATGATCAGGCCCGTCAGCCGGCCGAGCCCTGACGCTCGCAGATCGAGGTCGAGCAGCCTGTCGGCGGTCTCGACCGGCGTCACGCTGACCAGCACGAACGCGACGAAGACGGCGCCGAGGCCGAGCCAGGTCACCACGACGAGCCGCTTTCGAAGGCCGAACGCCACCAGGGCCGCGATCGCGAGCAGGATCGCGGGCGCTCCCACGATCATCCGTCGAGCACCGCGCGCTCGTTCACGATCAGGAACGCGCCTCCGAGGGCCACGACGACCTCGAGCCACGCGAGCGCGAGGGTCACCGCGAGGTGTGGCTCCGGGACCAGCCGGGCGAGCAGCTGCACACCGGTGACGAGAAGGAGGGCCGCGAGCGAGACCCGGACGGCGCTGCGCGCGGTGAGCATGACGGCCACGCCGCTCGAGAGCAGCCAGACGCCGGACACCTCCGCGATCACGCCCGAACCGTCCTGCAGGAGCGGCAGAGCCGCGGCCTCGCCGGTGATCGTCCGGAACGACGCGTACGCGATCGGCGTGACGATCGCCGCGGTGAAGGTCCCCAGCCACAGGCGCCAACCGGGATCCTCGCCGTACCGCATGTCACGAGCGGCGACGAACAGGATGCCGGCCGCGGCGAGGCCTGCGGAGGCCGTCACCGCCGTCTGCGCGACGCTCGCCGTCGCCGACGCGATGAGCGCTGCGGCGACGGCGACCCCGACGAACGCGACCGCGATGATCCGGAGACGCGTCGCCCCGTTGGCGACCAGGGTGGTGAGGGCGATGAGCCCCAGATAGATCACTACACCACTACCGCACCGACCAGATCAGGACGGCGACGATGAGGACGGTCGCCAGCCACACGCCGGCCCGCTGCTCGAAGAGGTTGAACGTCGCGGTGGTCCGCGACACGATCGTGTCCAGGGCCGCGAACACGGCCTGGCCAGCCGGGACCGGGTCCGCGATCGCGATGACCACGCGGAGCCGTTCCGCGAACGGCGCGAGGTCCGGCACGAACGGCCTGACCGACCGCGCGACGATGACGAGCAGCGTGGACAGCGCGATCGCGGCGGCGAAGCCGACCGGCGTCGCGACGGGTCCGAACTGGCGGCCGAAGGCCGCGGTCACGCCTTGATACACCGGGACCGCGATGAGCAGACCGGTGAGCACCGCGGCGCCGGCCGCCGCCGCCGCCGCAAGGCCATCGAGGGTCAGCGGCACCTCGGCGGCATCGGTGCGCCGACCCACGTGCACCAGCACCAGACCAGCGATGGCCACCAGACCGATGCCGGCCAGGACCCGCGCGCCGGCGTCCATCGCGGCCAACGAGCCACCGAAGATGACCACCAGGCCCGTGACGGTCGCGGCGGAGCCCGCGATGACGGTGACGAAGCGTCCGCGTCTGGGCTCCCATACGGATTCGGCGAGCGCCGTACCGGCATCTGCCACGAGGATGAAGAGGCCGCCCGCGATCGCGGTCGGCGTGCCGACGGCAAGCGCGATCCAGAAAGCGGCGAGCGTGACGTCGTAGCGGACGACATCCCACTGCTGGGGCAGCGCGAGCGACACTGCCGCCGCGTACAGGACGCTGAGCAGGGCCGCGATCAGGATCACGTGCGCCCAGTGCAGCGCGGGATACGCGGCCATGAGCACCGCGATGCCGCTCGCGACGGCGATCGAGCGTCGCGAGACGTGGCGGTGACGCGCCGCGACGGCGGCGGCCACGCCGAACGCAAGGAGAACGACAGCGGCACGAAGGCCGAGCGGGACCTCCGGCAACGCGACGGCGGTGATGTCCTCGTGCGTCGTGCCGAGGAGCCGAAGGAGCAGCAGCGTCGCGGCGACCCCGGCGGGCATCGTGACGACGCCGCGCAGACGCTCGAGCGGCGGTGCGCGGAGCTGGACGCGGAAACGCCAGGGGATGAATGGGTAGAGACCGGCGAACAGCGCGGCACCGATCGACGCGGCGAGGATCGATCCCGGGCTGATGGCGCCCGGACCGATGGTGTCGAACCGGAACGAGGCGCCCCCGTGGCGGGAGATGAGCAGGGCCGCGAGCACGAAGAACTGGATGCCGACGGCAAGGTATGCCGCAAGGCGCGTGGTCGCCGGGAGCGGAGCGACCGCGAGGGTCGCCAGGATGGTGATGGCGGCGAGGACGCCGAGGACGACCGTGCCCGCCACCAGGTCCTCGGTCACCGCGAGCGCGAAGAACACGAGGCCCATCGCGAGGACAGCGCTCGGGAGCAGCGGGTGACGATCCGTCGCCCGGGCCGCACCGAACAATCCCGCTGACGTGTACGCGGCGCCGACCGCGACCCCGATCGCCGCGATCCCATCGAACCGGTAGCTGGCCTGCACCGACGGCCCACCCGCCGTCGACCACTCCCACAGGGCACGGCCCGCGGCGCGCACCGGATCGATGACCGTCGCCAGCAGCAGCGGAGCGACCATCGCGACCACCGCGAACCCGATCGCGAAAGCGCGGGCGGCCTTCGAGCCGGGCGTCACGAACAGGGACAGCGCCGCCAGCGCGAGCGCCGCGGCGGAGCAGATGAGCGGAAGCTCAGACGTGACGACCATGTGCGGTAACGTAAGACACGTGGACATGCGCCTTCTGCCGCAGCAGGCGCTGAAGGTCACGCCGAAGCAGATCGCCGCGAACTACATCCTCCAGCTGTCCTCGATGGAGCTCCAGGACGTCATCAATCAGGAGCTCGAGGAGAACCCCGCCCTCGATCTGGATGAGGCCCATGTCTGCCCGCTGTGCGGGCTTCCGCTCACCGGGCGCGTCTGCCTCAACTGCTTCGGCGCCGGCAAGGCCGGCGCTGCGGAGCAGTACAGCGACAACGAGCCGCTCGAAGGCACGAGCCTCATGGCGCGTGACGAGGAGGAGGGCGACGAGTTCGACCCGATCGTTCGGGCCGAGGCCGAGCAGACCCTCGCCGAGTACCTGTCGTGGAATGTCCGGGTCCTCCTCCCCAAGCGGCTTCACTTCACGGCGGAGTACCTCATCGGGAACCTCAACGACAACGGCTACCTCGAGGGCAGCCTCCAGGACGCCGCGTCGGCGTGTCACGTCTCGCTCGACGATGCCGATCGCGTGCTGCGCATGATCCAGTCGATCGAACCCTGGGGTCTTGGCGCCCGCGACATCCAGGAGTGCCTGCTCATCCAGATGACCCACCTCGCGGAGTCCGGCGAGACGGTCCCGACGCATGCCCGGGCCATCGTCACGGACCACTTCCGCGCGCTCGGCGAGCACAAGTTCGGCGACGTCGCGCAGGCCCTGCGGATCTCACGCGAAGAGGTCCAGTCAGCGTGGGACTACATCAAGGACAACCTGAATCCGTACCCGGCCCAGGCGTTCGCTGCAGGACCGGACGGCACGAGCATCGGCGGCCGCCAGATCGCGCTGCGGCCCGACGTGATCATCGTGAAGAACGACGAGAACGCGTTCGAGGTAGAGGTCATCGAGTCACGCCGCTTCTCGCTGAAGGTCAATCCCGTGTACCGGCAGCTCGTCGGGCAGATCCAGGCGGCACGCACGGCGCACGTCGAGGTGCCGGCGATGGACGACAAAGAGAAGCAGCACATCCGCGAGTACGTCACGCGCGCGAAGTTCTTCATCGACAACATCAACCAGCGCCGGCAGACCATGGCACGCATCACGCAGGTGATCGTCGAGTGTCAGCAGGATTTCCTCGAGAAGGGGATCCAGAGCCTGCGTCCGCTCACCCGCGCCGAGGTCGGTGAGCGCATCGGGATGCACGAGTCGACGGTCAGCCGGGCGACCGCGGGAAAGTACGTGCTGCTGCCGGCCGGTCAGGTCGTCCCGTTCTCTCTGTTCTTCACCGCGTCGCTGGGGACGAAGGACGTGATCAAGAACATCATCGACGCGGAAGACCGCGGCCACCCGCACTCGGACCAGGAGATCGTCGAGCTCCTGCGCAACGACCACGGGATCATCCTCGCCCGCCGGACGGTCGCGAAGTATCGCGAAGAGCTCCAGATCCTTCCGGCGAGGCTGCGGAAGCGGGTATGACCCCGCGCCCGACGGCGGCCGCGTCGGACCCGATCGCCATCGCGCGACGATGCTTCGAAGACATCGTGTGCCGCGGCGACATGACCGTGGCCGAGGAGATCCTCGCTCCGGACGTCGTGTTCACCACCGTCAGCGGCGAGGTGCTGCGGGGCCGTCGGGCCTTCGAGAATTTCGCGATGCAGATGCTCGAAGCGTTCCCCGATATCCGCTTTGAGTTCACGGAGGAATTCACCGACGGCGAGCGGGTGTGCGCCCGGTTCGTCATGCGCGGGACGTTCCTCAGCACGCTCATGGGACTGTTGCCCACGGGTGCGGAGTTCACGGTGGCCGGGATCGACACGTTCCGGGTCGTCGATGGGAAGGTGACCGAGATCCACGCGATGTACGACACGCTCGGTCAGCTGCAGCAGCTCGGTGTCGTGAAGCTCTAGACCCGCTTTGAGGCGTTGCCCTTCGGCGGCGGAGGTCCCAGGGAACCCTTGATCTGGTCCACTTCGCTGCTGTCGATGTGGTAGCCGAATGAGGTCCGGCGGACGCCCGCCAGATCCTTGCCCCGCAGCGCGTCGCGGAGCGCGTGCTCGCGCCAGCCGATCTTCGTTGCGAGCTCGGCGGTCGTC
This sequence comes from Chloroflexota bacterium, assembly GCA_025350745.1. Lineage (GTDB taxonomy): Bacteria > Chloroflexota > Limnocylindria > P2-11E > P2-11E > UBA4735. The sequence goes on from JANXXG010000078.1 coordinate 4,806, forward strand.
ATCCAGTCACGGTCGGCGCTCTTCGCCTTCTCGCTGGCATCGGCCTTGGGTGCTGACTTTGACGCTTTCTGCGGTGGCACGTCTCCCACGATATGTGATTTGCGCCCGCACGGGGCCGTGGCTACAATTTGCGACAGCGCTGCGGCCCCCTCCGTCGGGGCGGGCGCTGTCTTTTTGCGACTAACGCCTGGGAGGACGCGCGCCCTTGGACGCCTTTGCCGCCAATCCGCTTCTGTGGATCGTGCCCATCTCCGGCGTGGTCGCCGTCCTGGTGGCTGCCTACTTCGCCTACGACGTTCTGGGCTCCGACACCGGCACCCCGGCGATGCAGGAAGTGGCCGGCGCCATCTACGAGGGTGCCGTCGCCTTCATCAACCGGCAGTACCGCACCATCGCCCTCCTGGCCCTCGGTGGCACCGTCGTCATCGCGGCCGTCATCTACTTCTTCGAGACGGCCCCCGGCGTGTCGCCGGCCGAGCTCGCGATCAAGACCGGCATCGCATTCCTCGTGGGCGCGGCCTGCTCGATGGCGTCCGGCATCGTCGGCATGTTCGTGGCAGTGAAGTCCAACCTCCGCACCGCCGCGGCCGCGCAGCACAGCGTCGCCGACGCCCTGCGGATCTCGCTCCGCGGTGGCGCGGTCTCCGGCATCCTCGTCGTTGGCCTCTCGCTCATCGGCGTGTTCGTGATGTTCGTCGCCTACGGCGGCTTCGCGCACCCGGAGCAGGCACCCTTCACGATCGTCGGCTTCGGCTTCGGTGCCTCATTCGTCGCGCTCTTCGCCCAGCTCGGCGGCGGTATCTACACGAAGGCCGCCGACGTAGGCTCCGACCTCGTCGGCAAGATCGAGGCGGGCATCCCCGAGGATGACCCGCGCAATGCGGGCGTCATCGCCGACCTCGTCGGCGACAACGTCGGCGACTGCGCCGGTCGTGGCGCGGACCTCTTCGAGTCGACCGCGGCCGAGAACATCGGCGCGATGATCCTCGGTGTCGCGATCTACGCCGTGACGGGCAATGTCGCATGGATCATCTTCCCGCTCGTCGTCCGTGGCTTCGGGCTCGTCGCGAGCGTCATCGGCATCTTCACCGTTCGCGGCAGCGAGACGCGCGACCCGATGAGCTCGCTGAACATCGGCTACTACATCACCGCGACGCTTTCGGCGCTCGGCATGATCCTCGTGACCTACCTAATGCTCAACGAGAAGGGCGGCTGGTACTACTTCGCCGGCGCCGGCATCGTCGGCATTCTCACCAGCGTCGCGTTCGTGTTCATCACCCAGTACTACACGTCCGGCGCGTGGCGCCCGGTGAAGGAGATCGCGGAGGCCTCGAAGACCGGTCCGGCGACCACCATCATCTCCGGCCTCGCGGTCGGGTTCGAGACCACGTTCTCGTCCGTCATCACGATCGCGATCGCGCTGTTCGCCTCCCACTGGTTCGGGGAGCAGTGGGGCACCCTGACCGGCCTCCCGCACGGCGGCATCTACGGCACCGCGGTCGCGACCATGGGCATGCTCATGAGCGCCGCGTTCATCCTCGCGATGGACACCTTCGGCCCGATCACCGACAACGCCGGCGGCGTCGCCTCGATGTCCGGCGCTTCCCTTGAGACCCGTGAGCGGACCGATCGCCTCGACGCGGTCGGGAACACCACCAAGGCCCTGACCAAGGGCTATGCCGTGGCCTCCGCCGCGCTTGCCGCGTTCCTGCTGTTCTCGGCCTACCTCGACAAGGTCGCCCAGATCACGGGCAAGCCGTTCGACACCGTCAACCTGGCGAAGGTCGACGTATTCATTGGTGGCCTCATCGGCGCGATGCTCGTCTACTTCTTCTCGTCTCTCGCGATCCGCGCCGTCGGCAAGTCCGCCAGCGCGATCATCGAAGAGGTCCGCCGCCAGTTCCGCGAGGATCCGGGCATCATGGCCGGCACCACGCGCCCGGACTACGCGCGCGTCGTCGACCTCACCACGCAATCGGCGCTCAAGAACATGATCCCGCCCGGGGTCATCGCGATCATCACCCCGATCATCGTCGGCGTGGTCCTGAAGGCGGAGGCCGAGGCGGCCCTGCTCATGGTGGGCACGATGGCCGGCGTGATCCTCGCGACCGTCCTGAACAATGGCGGCGGCGCCTGGGACAACGCGAAGAAGTACATCGAGTCCGGCATGCTCAAGGATGACGCGGGGAATGTCCTCGGCAAGGGGACCCTCGCGCACGCCGCGGCCGTCGTCGGCGACACGGTCGGCGACCCGTTCAAGGACACGGCCGGCCCGAGCCTGCACGTTCTGATCAAGCTCCTCGCCACGATCACGCTGGTCCTGGCGCCTTTGTTCGTGTAAAGCGATCATTCGCAGATCCGACGGCGCCGGGGTATCCCCGGCGCCGTTTTCGTTCTAGCGTCCCCGCATGGCGACCGTCGATCTGAATAGCGACCTCGGCGAAGGCGCCGGCACCGATGCGGCCATGATGCCGCTCATCACGTCGGCCAACATCGCCTGCGGGGCGCACGCCGGCAACGAGCGCACGATGCGCGAGACGATCACGCTCGCGAAGGCCAGCGGCGTGGCCGTCGGCGCCCATCCGGGCTATCGCGATCCGGCGAATTTCGGTCGGACGGCGCTGGCCATCCCCAGCGATGAGCTCATCGCCGATCTGGTGGAGCAGATCCGCGTCCTCACCTCGATCGCGGACTCGGAGGGCGTGCCGGTCACGCACGTGAAAGGGCACGGCGCGCTGTACAACACCGCCCAGCACGACGAGTCCGTCGCCACAGCGATCGTGCGCGCCGTCCAACGGAGCGCCGCCGGACTCACGCTTTTCGTTTTCCCCGGCTCGGCGCTCGAGCGCGCCGGTCGCGCTGCCGGCCTGCGGGTCGCGCGCGAGGGATTCATCGATCGCGTCTACGAGGCTGACGGCACGCTTCGTTCGCGGGCCCTGGCACATGCGCTGATCACGGATCCGGCGAAGGCCGCCGCGCAGGCCGTCTCGTTCATGACCGGCGGCGGCGTCCGGGCCAACGATGGCTCGTTCATCGAGCAGGCCGTCGACACGCTGTGCGTACACGGAGACACGCCGGGCGCGCCGGCGATCCTCCGGGCGGCCCGCGCGGCCCTCGTCGCGGCCGGTGTTCACGTGGGGCGCCTGCGCGCCGCATGAGCCTTCGAGACTTCGGCGACCGGGCCTTCCTTCTCGAGCTCGAGCAGCGCATCGACCCGGCGATCGTGCAGCAG
>JANXXG010000260.1 GCA_025350745.1 Chloroflexota bacterium
GCTCGCGCAGGCCGAGCACGACGCCACGAACGAGGCGGGCCAGGCCGGGCAGGGAGGCGATGCCGATCGCGAGGATGATGTTCGTGAAGCCCGCGCCAAAAACCGCCACGATGGTGATGGCGAGGAGGATCCCCGGGAACGCCAGCAGGACGTCGATGACGCGCATCGAGAGATCGTCGATCCATCCGCCGAAATAGCCCGCGACCATCCCCCAGGTGGTGCCCACGACGACAGCGAGGACGATCGTCGCCGACATGATCTCGAGCGAGGTCCGCGCGCCGAACATGAGCCTGGTCAGCACATCTCGACCGAGCGCGTCCGTACCGAGCCAGTGGGTCGCACTCGGCGCCTCGAGCCGGTGGGCAAGGTCACCGACGAACGGGTCGTAGGGCGCGAGCAGGTCTGCAAGGATCGCAACGAGTACGAAGACGACGACGATGACGAGTCCGAGGGCCGACGTTCGATTCCGCAGCAGCCGGCGGAGCGTCTCTCCGCGCAGGCGCTGGCCGGGATCCAGAGCGTCGATGGTCGTGGCAACGAGAGGCAGCTGCGCGGACGTGTCGAGGACCGGCGCGCTCACGAGTAGCGGATCCGCGGATTGACCAGTGCATACGCGAGGTCTGTGAGCAGATTCACTGCGACGAATGTGACCGCGATCATGAGGATGCCGCCCTGGATGACCGGGTAGTCGCGGGTATTGATGGCGTTCACCATGAGGCGGCCGATACCCGGCAGGGCGAAGATCGTCTCCACGATGGCCGATCCGCCCAGGAGAAAGCCGAACTGGAGCCCGACGATCGTCAGCACTGGATTGAGAGCGTTCCGAAGAGCGTGCTTGTACACGACGAGGAACTCCCGTATCCCGTTCGCCCGGATCGTGCGGATGTAGTCCTGGCGGATCACCTCCAGCATCGAGGCGCGTGTGAACCGCGCGATGACCGCCGCCGCGCCGTGAGCGATCACGACCGCGGGCAGGATGAGGTGCTGGGGAGTGCCCACGCCGCTGGACGGCAACCAGTGGAGGATCCCGGCGAATAGCAAGAGCAGCATCAGGCTGAGCCAGAAGCCCGGGATCGAGAGGACCGTGAGCGCGGTGAGCATGATCGTGTGATCGATCCAGGTGTTCTGGTGGATCGCGGCTACCACTCCGACGACGACGCCCAGCATCACGCCCCACAGGATGCTGAGCAGGGTCAGCTGAACGGTGAACTGCAGCCGCGTGAGCAGCGTCTGGGTCACCGGATCCCGCGTCCGGATCGACTTTCCGAGGTTTCCCTGCAGCGCGTTGCCGACGTAGACGAGGTATTGGACGGGCAAGGGCTGGTCGAGGCCGAACTCCGCCCGCAGCGACTGGAGATCCGATTCGGTCGCGTCGGCGGGCGCGAGGACCGCGACCGGATCACCGGGGATCGAATGGAGGATCGCGAAGGTCATTAACGACACACCGAAGAGGACTGGCACGAGCTGAAGGAGCCGCCGCAATGTGTAGCGGAGCATTACGCGAGCCTTTCCCTGCGGTCCGCTCTAGCCGGTCGCCCGCGCCGTTGCAGCGGCGAGCGCCCGCGCGACGAGCGTCACGATCAACCCTCGACGGTATTCGGCCGAAGCGTGGATGTCGGCTTCGACCTCGCACGCGTCGGCCGCCTGCGCGGCGGCCGCGGCAAAGGCGGTCTCGCCGGCGCGCTGTCCAACGAGCCCGGCCTCCGCCGTCGTGGCCCGGATCGGGACCGGGCCGCCGCCTGCGACGCCGATGGCACACTCCGAGACGGCACCGTCCACGAGGGTGAGGGTCACGCAGGCGGCGGCGAGGGCGAAGTCACCGGCGCGCCGACTGACCTCCTCAAACGCCCAGCCCGGACCGGTCGCGACAGGGAAGCGGGCCTCGACCAAGATCTCGTCGCTCCGCAGGTCAGTGGTCAGGTAGGAGACGAACAGCTGCGGTGCGCCGATCCAGCGCTCGCCAGCGAGGCTCCGCACCCTGACCCGGCCGCCGGTCGTCATCAGAACGAGCGGAAGCTCGGCGGCCGGATCGGCATGCGCGAGGCTCCCACCGATGGTCCCGCGGTTCCGGATCGTCCGATGTCCCACCTGTCGCAGCGCGCTGATCAAGAGCGGGGAACGGCGGCTGACGAGCGGGGAACGTTCGGCGTCGGCGAGTCGCACGAGCGCCCCGAAGCTCAGCTCGGGCGCGCCCGGATCCGCCACCTCCGAGATATCGTCGAGGCCGGTGACCCCGTTCAGGTCGATCAGCAGACCAGGCCTCGCGAGACGGAAATTCAGGAGCGGGACGAGACTCTGGCCGCCGGCCAGGACCTTGGCATCGTCGCGGTCATGCAGGAGGGCCAGGGCATCGGCCATGGAGCGCGGTGCCGAATAGTCGAAACGAGGTGGCTTCACGGCCGTTTCAGTATGCGCTGGTGGTCGTCATTCACGGCAATGTGCCATGCGCCTACATGTGGCGACGAACAGTGTGTGGCAGGGCCGTTGCGGGTATGGGCATCGGACGGTGGAATGCCCCTGTGGGAGATCGCCGGATCGTGGACCTCAGCCATCGGATCACTGACGGTATGCGTGGCTACCCGGGCATCCCCGCGCCGGCGATCTCGGCATTCCTGACACACGAGCAATCGCGTGCTCGGTACGACGGCCAGTGCGAGCTCACCTTTTCCCACGTCGACATCGTCGCCGGCGTCGGGACCTATCTCGATTCCCCGTATCACCGTGACGCCACCCTCCCCGATCACGCGACGCTCCCACTCGACCGGAGCGCGGACTTGGCGGGTCTGGTCCTCGACCTCACCCGGCGCAGCGGTCGCGCCATCACTCCCGATGCGCTCGGCGCGGGCGACGGCTGGCGTGGCCATGCCGTCATCCTGCGCACCGACATGGACGCCGACTGGGATACCGACCGCTACTGGACGGAGGGCCCCTACCTCACCGCGGCCGCGGCGACGCTGCTCGCGACGTCCGGCATCGCGCTCCTCGGAGTGGATTTCCTGAACATCGATGACACGAGCGATCCGAAGCGACCGGCGCACACAACACTCCTGCGGGCGGGCGTGCCGATCATCGAGAACCTCTGTCATGTCGGTGAACTTCCCAAGACCGATTTCCGGCTACACGCCGCCTGCGTTCCGCTGGAGCGCGTGGCGTCGTTCCCGGTGCGGGCCTATGCGGTGATCGGCTCGTGACACGAGCGATCAAGGTGGCCGCGGCTCAGCTCGGGCCATCCGGTACGAAGGGCGAGAACGCCGAGCGCATGTGCGCACTGCTGGATCGGGCCGCCACAGCGGGTGCCGAGATCGTCGGTTTCCCCGAGCTCAGCCTCACCCCATATTTCCCCATTAAGAACGAGCGCGGCTACGAGCAGTACTTCGAGCCGGCTGACAATCCATACCTGGGCGCAGTCCTGGAGCGCGCCGGCAAGCTCGGCGTAGCGACGGTGATCCCATTCGGCGAGCGCGACGGCATTCAGCTCTTCAATGCCGCCGTCGTCGGCGACACCCAGGGACGCATCGTCGGCAAATATCGGAAGATCCATATCCCCGGGGCATTTCCGCTCCCCGACCGAGGGGCGCTGGTCTTCGAGAAGCTCTACTTCACGCCCGGCAACCTCGGCTACCCGGTCATGGACCTCGGGTTCGTGAAGGTGGGAGTGCAGATCTGCTACGAACGTAACTTTCCGGAGGGCTATCGGATCCTCGCGTTGCGGGGCGCGGAGCTCGTCTACACGCCGACGAATCTCATGGCCATCGGCGGGGTGTGGAACGCGAGCACCTGGGAGCTCGTCCTTCAGGCCCGGGCCTACGAGAACGGATTGTTCGTGGTCGGCGTGAACAAGGCCGGCCGCGAGTGGGACCTGGACTACGTCGGCGATTCGCTGGTCGCGCGGCCGACGGACGGCGCCGTTGTGGCGCGCACCACGGCGACGGGCGATGACCTGCTCGTCGCGGACATCGACCTCGATGACGTTGCCGAGGCCCGCCGCCGGCTGCCGTTCATGCGAGACCGCCA